>DBFWRP010000420.1:0-5740 GCA_048222005.1 Muribaculaceae bacterium
GGTGTGATTTGTTCAGCAGGCATCCCTTTTTATCTTTATCCGGTTGACCGCCTGTTGCAATCGGGGCTCGGGAAATCAGGCTTTGCCGAGGAAGTCGAAGCCGGCTTCGGTGACGGCGCGCTGCACTTCGACGGCAGGAACGGCCCCGTCGACGGCCACATTGCCTGTGGGGAGATCTACTTTTACCGAAATGGCTCCGGGAAGGGCGCCTACGGCTTTTTCAACAGTTGCTTTGCAGTGGGGGCACGACATCCCTTTTACTTTATAAATGGTCTGCATGGTTGTGGTGTTATTTTGAGTTTGATTGATGTGTTGTTTACGTTCGCGGCGGCTGCGCACAAATGCGTTGGCAAGGAGTGCGAGCAGAAGCACCGAGCAGGTGGTGGAGAACCAGTTGAGGTGCAGATGGCAGTTGTCCATGGGTGTGGCGGCGCTGGCCGGGATGAACCATGATGCCGGCAGCAGGTAGTCTATGACTATGCCGAACATGATGGCGGTGGCTACAACAGAGCCTACATACAATGCGGTGGCGCGGGTGCCCAAAGAGCGTTTCAGCACCATTACCGAGGCGAAATTGGCGGCCGGCCCGGCCATCAGCAGCACGAATCCTACGCCGGGGGTGAGCCCTTTCAGGATGAGCGACAGCGCAATGGGAATGGAGCCGGTGGCGCAGACGTACATAGGTACTGCCACCGCTACCATGACGAGCATGGCCAGAATCGGATGCTGTGCGAGTGAAAGGAAAAGTTCGTCGGGTACGGCCACTGTGATTATGGCGGCAACAATCAGGCCTATGACGAGCCATTTCCCAACGGAGGACACCATGTCGACAAATCCGTAACGAACGGCTCCCCACAGTTTCGGCATTACTGTTTGCGGAGCTTCTGTTGTGGCAGGGATGCCGCATGCCCCTGTTTCACAGGATGCGTGAGGTTCGGGGGTGAACGTTGCCGCATTGCGTGTCCGGTCGGACCGGTCGACGGCCATTCCTCCGGCGAACGAGCCGACAAGTGCGGCCAGCGGGCGCACAATGGCAAACGGCAGTCCAAGCAGGGCATAGGTGGCGGCGATGGAGTCGACGCCTGTCTGAGGAGTGGCTATGAGGAACGAGGTGGTGGCTCCGCGCGATGCGCCCTGACGTTGCAAGGCGACAGCCGTGGGGAGCACCCCGCATGAACAGAGAGGGAGGGGAATGCCGAACAGGGCGGCTTTCACTATGGGTTTCCAGCCATGACCCGAAAGGTGGCGGCTCATCACTTCCGGGCGTACGAATGTGTGCAGCAGTCCTGCGAGCAGGAAGCCGAGCAGTATGTATGGCGACATCTCGTTGAGGATGTTCGCAAGTGTGTACAATAGATGTTGTAGATTCATATCCGAAAAGTTTTTTCGCAATACAAAGTTACATACATCTATAAGTAAAAATGTTATATCATCCTGTGGCGCCTGTTGTAAAATTTTGGAATGGCCGACCGGCAGCCGCACAGTCGGCGTGGACCTTTGGGTGTCACACTTCGTTGAGCGGAATCCGCTGCGGGCGCAGTTTCTGATAGGCCGACGGGGTCATGCCGGTTACGGTCTTGAATTGCCGCGACAGGTGTGGCACACTGGAGTAGCCTGCCTTGAATGCCACTTCCGAGATGTTCAGCTCTCCGTAGCTCAGAAGCTCCTTGGCATACTCCACGCGCTGGGCGATGGCGTATTTTTCTATGGTGCGGCCTTCATGGGCCGAGAAGAGTTTGCTCAGGGCTATATAGTCGGTGCCGAGCCGGTCGTGCAGGCAGGCCGAGAGGTTGAAACGGCAGTCGTGGTTGCGCACATGGTCTATTATGGTCTGTTTGGTGCGTTCCACAAGCTGGCTGTCGCGGTCGAGGATGCGGCTGAAACCGTGGGCTTTCAGTTCGCGGTCAAGGGCCGCCATGAGGTTCGGGTCGGCTGTTGCAGTGTCGGGGATATCGGCTTCTCCCAGGCTGACATGCGCCTCGCCGAGGCCGAGCGAAGCCAGAATGGCTTCCACGGCCTCGATGCAGTGGCGGCATACCATCCCTTTTATTGCAATGGTCATTATTTCAGATTGGCTGGGATATGGTGATGGGCGAAATCAGATGCGGTCGAGCACGGTGGTGATGAGGTCGCGCACGGCGGTCTTGTAGTTGGGAGTCACATCGTGACGCATGCGGTTGGCTATGATGGAGCACACGGTCATAGCCTTGTGGCCCATGAGTTTCGACAGACCCTGCAGCGGGGCGCTCTCCATTTCATAATTGGTGACCTTGCGGTCGTTGAAGCGGAACTCTTCGATGCGGCGGTTGAGGTCGGGATTTGCCAGCGGCAGGCGCAGTTCGCGTCCCTGCGGGCCATAGAATCCTACGGCAGAGATGGTGTTGCCGCGCACCATGTCGTCGCGGGCAATCATGTCGACCAGTTCGCTGTCGGCATCGACAACATAAGGTTTTGCCCACAGCGGGTTCCAGCCGGTGTGGTCGCAGAATGCTTTCTCGAACTCGAGGTCGGCCACTTCGTTTCGGCCGGCGTAATAATTGAGCACTCCGTCGAAGCCGATGGCTTTCTCTGCTACTACCGGGGTGCCTACGATAAGTTCGGGCTGGAGTGCGCCGGAGGTGCCGATGCGCACCATGGTGAGCGTGCGGTGGTTGTCCTTTACTTCGCGGGTGGCGAAGTCGATGTTGGCGAGGGCATCCAGTTCGTTGATCACGATGTCGATGTTGTCAGGACCGATGCCGTGGCTGAGACACATGATGGGCTTGCCTTTGTAGGTGCCGCCGATTGTGTGGAACTCGCGTGAGGAGACCTCGAATGTGCGGGTGTCGAAATGTTCGGCCACGATGTTGACGCGTGCCGGGTCGCCTACGAGAATTATACGGTCGGTGAGCTGCTCAGGAAGCAGGTGCAGGTGAAACACCGATCCATCTGAATTGATAATAAGTTCGGAGGGGGCGATAATTTTCTTTTCCATGGGTGTAAAACGGTTCGTTTTTAGTGAAATACGGCGCCTATTGCCGCATGTGGTATTATTATTAAAGCTTTAGGGGCTTTGAAAGTTCAGTTGCAGGAAGCGGGAGCGCTTCACGGCGGTGGAGATGGGACGGAGAGCCTGCAGTGGAATGTCAGGCCAGGCGGTAGCGTGCGCCTGGGAGCGAGAGCAGCAAGCCGTTGAATTCAAGCTCCACCAGAGTGGCCATGAGTTGTCCCACGGGGATGCCGAGGTCTATGGCCATGCGGTTTGTCTGAGCCTCGCCGTTCTGCCTCAGATAGTCCACGACGTTTTGTTGCATTCCGGTAAGTTCGGGGAACATTGTTGCCTGCTGCCCTTCGGAGGGGCGCGGTGTCCAGCACATGGCGTTGATGAGGTCGTCGGCATTCTCGATGAGATGTGCCGTATTGCTGCGTATCAGTGCGTTGCATCCGCCGCTGTAGAGGTCGGAGGTGCGCCCGGGCAGAGCGAATACATCGCGGTTGTAGAGCATGGCCACATTGGCCGTGTGAAGTGCGCCTCCCCGTTGTGCGGCCGATTCGGCCACCACCACACAATCGGATATGCCTGCCACGATGCGGTTGCGGGCGAGGAAATTGCCCCGGTGGGGGCGCGTGCCGTGGGGATAGTCGGTGAGTATCATGCCGCCCGAATGCACCATCTGCGCCGCATAGTTGCGGTGCTCTGCGGGGTAGAGCGTGTCGAGTCCATGCGCCACAATGCCGATTGTTGGTATGCCGGCCTGCATGGCCCGTCGGTGGGCCGTGATGTCGCAGCCGGTGGCCAGTCCGCTCACTATCACGAGTCCGTCGATTTTGCGGGCCAGCTCGTCAACCAGGGTGTTGATGAAGTTCACCCCGTAGGCAGTGGCGTTGCGTGTGCCCACGATGCTCACCATGTGCGTCGCGTTCAGGTCGGTGTTGCCTGTGCCGTAAAGAAGCAGCGGGGCATCCTCGCATTCAAGCAGGCGCGCAGGGTAATCGCTGTCGGTGAAATATCGGCATTCAATGTTGTTGCTTTCGATGAATTCCATCTCTGAGCGGGCTTTTTCAAGCAGCTCCGCGCGATAATCGCTATCGATAATCGAGCCGTTGAAATCAAGCCGCGACTGCAGCGCCGTGCGGGGGAGGGTGAAAAATTCCTGTTCAGACCCCAGACGGTTGATGATTTCATTGGCCACGGCAGGTTTCATGCCGCGCACCATTGAAAATGCTATTTTATAGACGAACCGGTTCATGCGCAATCAGAGGTTGAATGCTTTGGCAAGCTGTTCGCCGCGCGAGAGCCGCCCGTTCTCAAGCGCCACAACCTGCACCTTGGCCCGGACGGCGAGCTGGCCGGAGGGCTTGAAAATGTCCTGATGAAAGATGAAACGCGGGCCTTTCCGCTCAAGCCACAGGCACGAGCGCATTGTCTCGGCCAACCGCAGCGGTGTGTGATATTCTATCTCTATTTTGCTCACCACCGGGTCGATACCCTGACGCTGCATGTCGCGGAAGGTGAATCCGCGGCTTTCACAGAATTCATGGCGGGTGTGCTCGAGGTAGTGCAGGTAGTTTGCGTTGTTCACAATTCCCTGCGAGTCTATCTCGTAGTCGCGTACTTTCATCGGCATTTCAAATATGTATGGCTGAGGCTGGTTCATTGCGCAGAGGGTCCCTTTGGGTTTGAAACGAGAAAAAGTATGCACTGATGGTGCAGTGTAAAATTAGTAAAATCCACCTGATTCACCAAACAAATGGTTAAATTTGCAGTGTGAAACCGATAAACCGATACATTGTCCGTTTGTTGCCGGCTGTGTTTTTGCTGTGCATTTTTGTGGCGCAGGGGTTGCAGAGTGCGCAGGCATGCACCTCGGCCATTGTTCGTGCCGACGCCACGCGCGATGGCCGCACGCTGCTGTGGAAACACCGCGACACGGGGCATGCGCATAATTTTGTGGAACGGGTGGAAAGAACCGACTCCACTCTGGCGTTCGTGGCCTTGTTCAATGCCGGCGATGTGAGGCTGTGGGAAGCCTGGGTGGGCTTCAATGAGGCAGGCTTCGCTGTGATGAACACGGCAAGCTATAATCTTGCTCCCGACACGGCACGTGTGCGCGACCGCGAGGGGGTGATTATGGCGCGTGCGCTTGCCACCTGCCGTTCGGTGGCCGATTTCACCTCAATGCTCGATTCGGCCATCTCCTGCGGCACAATGGGTGTGCAGGCCAATTTCGGCGTGGTGGATGCCTACGGAGCAGGTGCCTATATAGAGGCCACCGACCATGCCTACAAGGTGTTTCCGCTGGCCGATGCTCCACAGGGGCTGCTCGTCCGCTCGAATTATTCCTATTCCGGCGGCAATGAAGGCAAGCTCGGCGTTTGCCGCCATGACAACGCAGTGAAACTACTTGCAACCCCGGTGAAGGAGAAAAATATCTGTCCGGAAACATTCACGGAGAATCTTAGCCGGTCGTTCTACGATTCCGGTGCGGGGATTGACCGGATGGAGAGGGGAGAACGGCATCCGGCCGATGAGGGGAACATGATTCCGCGGCGGTCGTCGTCGGCATCGGTGGTGATAGAAGGATGCCGTCCGGGGGAGAATCCGGCAGAGGCCACGGTGATGTGGGTGGCATTGGGATTTCCGACGGCTTCGCATGTAGAGGCGGTAACGCTCGATTCCATTCCGGCCATGTTGCGCCCGGAGGGGAAGGAGTTCCGTTCGCCGTTCTGCAACGAAGTGAACCGTAGGCGCGACCGGACG
>DBFWRP010000421.1:0-1410 GCA_048222005.1 Muribaculaceae bacterium
CCATAAACTGATACCAACCGTTTTTTCACATCCTCTTGCCATGAACTTTCCGATAATATCACACAAATCTCAATCCGCATTTCTGCGGCACGCCATCCTTGCATGCGCCGCCATGTGGGCTTGTCAGGGTGCCGTTGCCGAAGGCCACAACATAGCACCTGAGGCCACAGCGACCGCCCCACCACAGCGTCGCACACCGCCGGAGTCACGCTCCGCTTCTCCGACGGGAGCCGCCTCGCCCAGGGCGGAACTCTTGAGCTCTGGCTTGGCCCTGAGCCAAACCGCTCATGGGGCATTCCTCTCCAATGATTCAATCAGAATAGCTAAGATAGCTACAATAGCTAAAGTAGCTATCTCAGCTGTTTTAGCTATTAAAAAATCCCAATCTTCCGGCACCTGTGCCGGAAGATTTTTTGTTAATTTCAGGGCATAATATTAAAATTTAAAGACGCCCAAGCCCTTTAACAAACTTTAACCATTCGGGGGGGTAAATCGCCCCCTTTTACATATCTTTGTTCCCTATTTACACAGTACACTTGCAAAACACAGCCTTTTTTCCTGGGATAATTTACATTAATTATCAATCTATTACATCTGAGCACAAATCAATAAGCCAGAACTGCAAATTCTAAGGGGAATATGGCTGCATCGCAATAATAAGCCAACCGACACACATTTTACGATTACTGATGAAACCACTAATAGTCCTGCTCATCACCGGGACACTTGCAGCCGCCACCGCCATGGCACAAGTGCCGGCCGACTCGGCCAAAGTCTACTTCAGGCTCGGGCACAGGCAATATGACCCCGCTTTTCGCAACAACAGCGCGGGAATCACCCCCTTTGTCAAAGAGGTGAAGCGCCACAACGCCTCCTCGAACATCGAACGCGTCACCGTCCGCTCCTACACCTCGCCCGACGGCTCCAATGCCGCCAACGAGCGCCTGAGCCGCAACCGCTGCAGCACCATGTCCGAACTAATCCTCAATGAAACCGGCATAGACCCCTCGCTGATGCACACCGAAGCCGAAGGGATTGCCTGGGACGAGCTGCTGCGCATGGTCGAGGCCGACCCGCACGTGCCCTACCGCGACGAGGTGACCGAGCTGCTGCGGACCACACCGCTATGGGTGTTCGACGAGAACAACCGCGTTGTAGGCGGCCGCAAAAAGAGCCTCATGGAGCTTCGCGAAGGCGTGCCCTACCGCTGGCTTTACACCAACATCTTCCCCGCGCTGCGCAACGCCGTGGCCGTATCGCTCTTTGTGAAGCAGCCTGACGCTACAGCCGAACTGGCCGCCGAAAAAAACGAGAAAACCGAGAACCTCGAGAAACCCGAGCAACTCGGGAACCTCGAGAACCCCGACATGACAGCAGCCACCACAGCTGCCGCCCCCTCCGAAACAGCAG
>DBFWRP010000422.1:0-5381 GCA_048222005.1 Muribaculaceae bacterium
GCAATGCGGCTTGCAAGAGGTGGTATATGTTTTGTATCTTCATATTTTTAATGGATTAAACAGATTAGAAAGCAAGGACGGGACGAACATAGAGCTGGAAATTAACATTACCCCATCGGCAGCTTATCCATCCATCATCAGAATTTGCTACCCAATACCGCATTGTGTTGCCCTTGAACTTCGAAGACGACCAAAACTGATGGTAATAGGAGAATTTGTCCCAACCGTCGATACCCCACATCCATTTATTCAAAGCGTCGGGAACATTTCCTTGGTTCGACCAGAAGAATTCATTGATGTCTGACGAGGTTTGCTGATATCCATCCGCCAAAGCCGGACAACCGCCCAGATTCTGCAGTATGTCCCACCACTGACCAGAGGAAGGAAGATACCAGCCGGTCGTGGTCGTGGGGACAGGGCAAGTCGTGTTGTAACCATCAACAGCCTGTAATGCGGGATACTTGTCGAAGTTGCCCTCTAAACTACGGATAGATTCACAATTGCCGTATCCGCTAATGTCCGAATAATTATCGGATTTGGATACGCAGTCATTCAACAAATCCAAGTACCGCGATTCGTTGCTCCATATGACTTTCTCTGCTGCGTTTGCGTTTTTAACGGCCATAACCAGTCCATGCGCTTTGTCTTCACCGCCCAACTTCTCCTTTTCCTTTTTACCGATACGGCTCTTGTCCGTCTGAAAAACAATGCCGACGACTGTCTTGCCACGTAAAGGGCCGGGTTTATAATAGTCTATATGCATACTGCCGTCAGCATAGATTTTGCGCAATCCGCCGTCGCTCCACGTACCGTCGGAGTAGAAGTAGTCACCGATTTTAAGTTCATCCGCCGTGAATCTTTGCTTTACCCTTTTGGAGGTGACGTTTTCCTCGCCATTTGCAACCCACGTGCCACTGGTCACCGACTGCACATCAATGCCGTTGGCTTTCACGGTGATGGTGTAGGCATACCGCTTGCCACCGAAAAACCCAAATTTGCCGGCAGCTTCTGTTTCGGGAGTGTAGGTAAAGTCATTGCTGCCTATGCTGATTCGGATGAGCGGCTTGCCCGTCATATCCTGCGGCGGCACTAACGCCTCGTATTTCTTCGTTGCGGCATCGTAATAGGGCTTTATCTCGCCGTCCGATTGGTCACCCGGTGATACCAAGCCGGCGGTTGAGTGCGTTAGCGGGTCTCCGAAAATGGTGACGGTCGCACCCTCCAACTCCTCTTCCGTAATGCCTTCGCCAGCTTTGAGAATTACTTCGATTTTCGCCATGCGGTGGATGAAACGGAGATTTATGGCTTGGTCATAACGCCCTATGGCACTGGCGTACAGGACATCGAAAGCGGCGTACCCGCCACTTTGGTCGGAAATATCCGTTTCCGATTCTATGTCCGGGGTCCATGCACTGACGCGGGCTTCATCGGTGTTCTTCCAATAGAAGGCATTATCGGCATCCTTCGGGCTTGCATTGCCCGATGCGTCCATCACGTATGTTTTGTTACCAAACACGCCTTCCAGTGACACTCTAATCTCCTCGCCGCCCGTCCACGCATCCTTACCTCCGGCGCGGGTCTGCGGCTGCGCCACCTCCGCCGTCAGTTGCAGCGGGTACTTACCGTCGGGCAGGGGCGCGGTGCTTTCATCCTCACTGCTACAGGAAGCGAGCACCCCACAGATGAGCATCATAACCGGCAACCAGCCGCCGATGCGCGGCCACGGCCTTCTCGCTATGTTCCTTATTATTTTCATATTGTCTTTATTTATTTCGTTTTGTGCCACCGCCCGTTGCGACGCGGACTGCCGCACCATTTATTATATATGGCGTGCCTCCGTGCTTACGCCTGATGCACGGCAGTGGCTTTCAGACACACTACATTTTTGCATCACCCGCATGGCTACCACCGTCGTTCCAGTTTTCGATGGTGCTTCCGCTAAGGGTCAGCCCCGTCTTCTTCACCGTGATGGTGTAGGTATAAGAATAACCGGCCTCCAACGCGGGTTTGATCATGTCCTTGTTGGAGTAGCTCTGGTATTCCCCGTCATCGGGAGATATCTCAAGCACCAAAGCGTTGGCGAGTGTCTGCGGGAGCAGGATCATGGTGAAAGTCATCACGCCCGTGGCGGCGTCAAAGGTTGCCACGCACTTGTCCGTGGCCGTCTTCGGGGCACCGGTGCACTGGCGTAACATCCAGTCGCTCACAACGCTGCCCGCGGTCGCGGCGGTACCGGTCTTCACATCGAACGTTCCCTCGTGAACCAGGCCGCCCAGCTTGTAGTCGGCGAATTCCAGCACGGCAGTGTCGTCGAAACCGTCGGTGTTCGACACCTGCACCTTGAGGATAAGACGGGCCATCTTGTGCTTGAAGGAGCAGTCGCTGCCGCCCGCGGCGGTGTTGTCCGTGAAGCTGACGGTCGGACTGTCTTTATCGGCCTTGGCTCCCGTGGCATGGATGTAGTCCACCTTCTCCTGTTCCGTGGTCGTGGGCTGGTTGCTTGTATTTACCGTAATCTTCCCGTCTGTACCAGGCAGGGTGGAGGCGTTTGCGCCCGATGCGTAAGGCGCGTAGGCGGCAAAAGTAAACTCGAGGAAAGCGTCCTCGAAGAAGATGCCGCCACCCGCCGTCATCGGGGTGAAGTCCGCGTTGGTGCCGGTACTCGTGGTTGCGTATCCCACGTTCTTGTACTTGCCGCCCATGGTCGTGGTCGTGCCAGGGGCATCCACCACCATCACGCCGATTCGGTCGGCGTTCCACCCGTTGTCCACAGCACGGGTCTTCGGCCCGCTCACGCCTGCCGTGATTCGTGCTTCCACCGGATTGTTCTGTACCTCGTTCTCTTGTGTACACGCAGCCAATAGCGTTGCCGCTGCTGCAATAATGAAAAACCTCATGTTCATTGTCATAATCTTGTTTTTTTGATTAAAATATTTATCGTCAGTTAGCATCCCCATTGCCGCTTTCTACCTCGTTCCAGCCCGTGATGGTTGCGCCCGTTACCCCGGCCTCTACGGGCAAAAGCAGATTACCCGTGAGTTTAACCGGTTTGGTGCCGTTATTGAAGTCCCTTATGGCCTCGGTAAGGTCGCTCACTACCCGCTGCGTGTCACCGTTGTTGAAAGTGATGTCCACCGTCAGCGTATGCGTTTCCGTCGGGACGATGCCGAGCAGTCGGAAAAAGATTGTGAACTTGTTGTCGTCCTGCCTGAAAGCGTTTGTTACTTGTGCCGCTACACTCCGGTCGCCTGTTGCCATATCCGCTGCCGAAGCCACGCCGGAGAGCGTTGCCGTAGCCGACTGTACACGGCTGTAGTCGCCTTCCGTGGCGGTCAGTTCGATGTCGAGCCTGCGCACGTATTGTCTCATCGGGGCGGTGACGTGCAGGGTGTCGTCCGCCACGACGCTGATGTCCTGGTGCGAGGCGAAGAGGTAGCCGGGGTGCGGCTCTATTGCACCCGTCAGATCCACCGGATTCACCGTTGCCTTGTTTCCGTCGATACTAATCCCCTCCGGGGAGTTGTACACCGTCAGACCGTAGCCACCGGGCGCGAGCAGCGCGTCGAACACGTTGGTCGCTGCGCTCACGTTCTGTTCCCTCCCGCCGATGCGCAGTGTGTATGCCTGCGGTATGTCCGCCTCGGTGCTCTTTCCGCTCCAGTCCGTGGTTACGACCACCGCCCCACGGTCGGGGTGCGGCGTGTCATAGAGGTCGTCCTTCACGCACGAGGTCAGTATGGTCACCGCACCTATTAGATATAATAAGGCATAAGCCTTTCCGTATGCTCCCATATATTCCTTTATCTGTCGTATGATTGTCGTTGTATTCATTGTTCCTCCTTTCCGCTAAAAGATGTTCCACACCAGGGTGACACCCGCCGAGACGGGGCCCCACCAGTTCTTTGTTTCGCTGCCGCGCCTTACCCTCACGCCGTTGATGACCACATACTTGTCATAGTCGGCATGGATATAGCCCAACCCTAAGGAGAAGTCCATCGAGAGGGCATTGTTCAATTTCAGTTGGTAGCCTCCGGTGATGCCTCCACCCGTAAGGTCTCCCTGTTTGCCTGTCGCGGAGAGCTTATAATTGAACTGCCCGGTCTTGAACATTACCCCAAGGTAGCCACGCTTCTCCTTACCTATATAACGGCGGAATTCGGGAGCCACTTCCCAAAGGGCGTATCTTCTGTCCTTTTCATTCCACGACCACGAAGTCCACGATCCGTTCACGGATATTCCCCATGACGGGTTGATGCGCCACTCGATGCCGAGGTCGGGCGTGAACGTCGCCCAACGCAGCAGGTTGGCACGCAGTGATAATCCCAAAGTTGTGGATGATGCCGGCAGTACGGATTCAGGCTGATTTTCCTGTCCGAAGGATGCCTTTGTCTCCTCTGCGTCTTGGATTGTTTCTGTAGCCTTGTCGTTTTCACGGAGTGACTGTTCCTTTTCTTCCTCGTAACCGGGATGTGTATCCTCCACAATAGCCGGCACTTTCTCTTTCGGCAGTATGATACGCACCGTCACGAAGTCGCCATCCGAGGCATGGTTACGGGTGATGAAGTTGTTTTCACGCAGTCCTTTCCGGGTAATCAACTCTGATTTCACACGGTTGGAACGTATCTTCGCAATGGCAAGGCTTGCCCGTTCCGACTTGCCGGAGTTACAGTATCCGTCCACGTAAAGAGGCAGCCGTCCCTCCACTATGTCCGGTTTGTTACTTTCGATGCACTCTAGAAGGCGCGTAAGTTCCTGACCATTACCGTTCCATGGCACATAGAACATGTCCTTCTGCGGCACGAAGCGGAAGGTGTAAACTGTGTCTGTTTTCTGCTGCGCAAAAGCCGGAAAAGCTGCCGATGCCAGCCACGAAAACAAAATGAAGAATAGGATTCTTTTGCTCATTTTTTATATGCTTTTTAAATTTCCAATCCAGACTTGACATACAAAATAAGCGAAAAGATTTAAATTCAGCCCGATTCTTGCCTATAAAAAATGTCTCAATTGTCAGAATCGCACATCTTTGTGGTTTAGAACATTTTAGTTTTGTAGTTTAGGCTATTTTTTGTCGTTTGGGCTATTCCTCCATCCATAACACACCGTATTATTCCGCCTCTGTTTTCCTCCATTTAGGGGTACAGCCCGCATTTTCCTTGAACAGCCTTATAAAATGGCTTGGTGACAAAAAACCGGATTTCTCGGAGATGTCGGCTATCGTCAACCTCGGATATCGCGCAAGCAGACGTTTCGCATATTCTATACGAAGTCCGATAATCCAATCGCGGAACGACATGTCATACGTAGTTTTGATGTACCCGGACAGGTAGGTACGGTTGGTATGAAGCACATCTGAAAGCTCCTTTATGGTAAGGCCGGGCCGG
>DBFWRP010000423.1:0-6005 GCA_048222005.1 Muribaculaceae bacterium
GGTGAGAACTGCGATACCGGTGAAATCTTCCTCGATCTTGATGTTGCCGTCGGTGCCGAGGGCATACTTCTGGGCGGGAACAATGGAGGTTCCGTTGCCGCCGAGGTTCACTGCACTCCAGTCAGCGTCTGCCACCTTGAATTCAGTGTCTGCTGGGATGGTGACCTCTCCGGTTTCCCAGACGTTGGCCGATTTTGTGGTCTTGAACTCGTAGGCTGCATCAAGTCCGTCGTTGAGCCAGTTGTTCATACCGCCACGCAGATAGATGCCGGAAGCCTGATCAGGTGTAGCTGCTTCGGAGGGAACGAACTTCACTTTCCAAGCTTCGCCCTTGCCCTGGATGTAGATGGCGCCGGCAAAGTCGTTGGCCACGTTGATGTTGGCCTGATCGTTCCATTTGCAGTCAATCCATTCATCCATTGTCGGGCTGGAACCGAGGGTGAGGTTGAGGTCTGCCCAGCTCTGGCCTGCAATCTTGAATGCCTGCGAGGGGTCAATCTCAATGTAGGGGAGCAGGTAGGTGTTGGCCTCCTGAGTGGTGAGGAAGTTGTACTTCTCAAGTTCCTCCAGGTTCATCGGGTTAGCGCCGAACTGGGTGTCGAGCCATCCGTTCATGTCACCGCGTACATAGTAGTTGGTAGGCTGGTCAGGTTCGATCTGGGCTGCGGGAGCCATGACAACCTGGATGTTCTTGTAGCAGATGGTGTTGGATGTGAAGGCTGTGTTGGGAATCACCACGTGTTTGTCAGTAACCACATTGGCACGCAGACGCATGTAGACGGGCATGTAGTCGGTGGGCACCTGTGTTTCCTCTGTGATGTCGAGCATGGTGAAGATGCCCTGTGCAACGTCGTTGAGGGGAACGCTGATGTTGCTGAGATCCTGGAATGTGCCGAGTTCCACCAGAGCGGGGATTTCGTCACCTGCCACTGCAGGTGTGGTGAAGTCCTTGTCGAGCGACATCTGGAGCACGTAGTCAACGGTGGCAGCATAGCCGTATTCGGTTGGCTGCGATGCTGTCAGAACAATGTTCTGGTCCTTGTTGTCCTCGGTGATCTGCAGGCCGGAATTGGCTTCGGGCGGAGTGTTGAGGAAGTCGAGCACCTGGTCGCCCTCATGTGTGATCAGTGTGGGGTTGTCTGCTTTGGGATCGTCGCAGGCGCTGAATGCAACTCCGACCATTAAAGCGGCAAACAATATTGATATTTTTTTCATTTCTTTCTGTTTTGATGCTTTGGGTTAATGCTGAATTAGCGTGGTCGGAATCAATTGAATCCGGGATTCTGCTTGAGGTCGGGCTGAGCCGCGATGATGTTGGCCGGGATCGGGAGCAGGTTGTACTGCGAGCCGATAGCGACGCCTTCAGCCGTGTAACCCTTCCAGGGCCATACCATCTGGTTGGGGCCGGTGAAGCGGTCGTTGCGGATGAGGTCGGAGCGGCGGGTGCATTCGTAGTAGAGCTCGCGTGAACGCTCGTCAAGCAGGTTGTCGAATGTAAGGTCGGCCAGACCCCAGCTGCCCAGGCCGGCACGGTTACGCACGTAGTTGATGCCTGCAAGGGCTTCGGTCTGATCGCCCACGCCGTGCATGAAGCACTCTGTGCGCATCAGGTAAACATCGGCCAGACGGATGAGAGCCAGGTCGGAGTTGCAGAACGAGTAGGAATCTCTCAGTACGAGGTTACCGGAGTTGTCTTCCTTCACGAGGTTGGTCCATTTGATGGCCTGATAGCCTGCGGTGCTGAATGTACCGAAAGCCACGTTGTCTGTCTCCTTGCCGTCGCGGATCCAGAACTGCCAGCGTTTGTCCTCGGGGTTGGGTTCGAAGCGCTCCGACAGCAGTTTGCCGGCGGTCAGGCATGACCATGATTCGAGCGAACCGTACATACCTTCCGAGAGTGATGCCAGCAGCATGAACGATGAGCCGCCGTAGCTCTGGGCCTTGATTGCGTCGAAAGGTACGCCCCAGAGGATTTCGTTCTCGGCAACGTTGCCGCCGCCGGGCATGTACTCCTCGTTGTTACCGCAGAACAGATAGATGTAGTGCTGTGCGAGGCCGGAACCCTGATAGCCGCCCCCTTTGTGGCGGTTGATGATGTTGTTGCAGCGGGTGAGGCACTTGTCCCAAGCTTCAACACCGGCATAAACCGGAGCATTGAGATAGAGGCGGGCAAGGAGTGCTTCAACGCCGTCAATGCCTACGCGGCCGTAGACAGGCACCTGAGGCATGTTGCCGTTGTCCACGATGTCGGTGAGTTCAGCTTCGAGCCAGTTGTAAAGCTCGGCGCGGCTTACTTGGGGCGAGCCTTCGCCGTCGGGTTTGCTGATTGCGAGCGTCACGTTGCCGAACATGTCGCAGAGCCAGTAGTAGGTGAAAGCGCGGAGGGCGCGAACCTCAGTGCGCATTGCCAGAACTTCGGGGTCTGCCATCCCTTCGGTCACCTCAAGGAAGGTGTTGCAGGTGGCCACGTGCTGATAGAAGCGCTGGTAGGCGGTGAGAACCTGAAGGTTGGCCGAGCCGTAGGATGTGCATACGAGGTCGTCAAGACCGTTGTCTTTCCAGATCCAGAAAGCCTCGTCGGTGGTCATTTCGTTGAGGGCGAACAGCAGACGCACATAGACGGATGCACCGGCATCGGGCACTGAAAGGTTGGACTCTCCGGGGCCGGTTGTGGAGCAGAATCCGAGGTTTGCATAACATTGGGCGAAAGAGTTCTGGATGAACTCCATGCTGGAGGTGTCAGCAGATGTCTGGGAGGGGTCGATGGGCTCGAGGTCGAGGTCGCCGACACACGAGGCTGTCGACAGGCCAAGACTCAGTGCCACTCCACCAAGCATCAGATATTTTTTGATATTCATTGTGATTCAGTTTAAAGTTTATGATGATTAGAAAGTGGCTACGAGGCCGAGCGAGTAAGTGGTGGAACGGGGGTAGGGGGATGAATCCACGCCGGAGAACACTTCAGGATCCACGCCGTTGTACTTGGTGATCACGAAGGGGTTCTGAACGCCGGCAAACAGGCGCAGGCGCAGGTTGTTCTTCAGGAGGTTATCCCATGTGTAACCCAGTGTGATGTTGTCGCAGCGGAGGAACGATGCATTGCGCAGATAGTAGTCCGAAATTTCCTGCTGGCTGTTGAAGTAATGGTCGGCCTCAACGAGGTTGTGCAGACCGTACTGGAACATGCGGTCGTAGAAACCGTTCGACGATTCAACGTTGTTGTACAGGTAGTTGCCGATGGAGGCACGCAGCGAGAAGCCGAGATCCCATGCTTTGTAGCGGAACTGCGAGCCGAATGTCATGGTCACCTTCGGGTCTTTCTGGTGATTGAGCACACGGTCGAGGTTGTCGATCTGTCCGTCGCCGTTCTGGTCAACGTAGACACCTTCGAGGGGGGTGCCGTTTTCGTCATAAACCTGCTGGTAGAGCCAGAATGTGTTGGCTGCGTAACCGACCTTGTTTGCCATGGCTTTCTGACCCTGGGAGCCGATGCCGTCGCCGGTTTCGTAAACGGCGTTGTTGTCATTGAGCTTGGTAATCTTGTTGTGGTTGTAGCCCACGTTGTAGGTCAGGATCCATGTGAAGTCGTTTGTGACGATGGGGCGTGCGGTAAGGTTGAATTCAACACCGTAGTTCTCGAGGTCGCCGATGTTCTTGTGGAGCATGTTCACTGTCGACGAGCCGGCGGGTACGGTTACGTAGCTGAGAAGGTCGGTGGTCTTGCGGAAATATCCTTCGATGCTACCCATGATGCGGTTGTTGAGGAAACCGAAGTCGATGCCGACATTGTAGCTGGTGGTTGTTTCCCATTTCAGCTTGTCGTTGTAGCCGTTGGCGAAGTAGGGGTTGAACCATCCGTTGAGGCCGTTGGGGTAAAGCACTGTACCCTGGCTCTGCTGGTAGGTGACGGTGTAGTTGTTCCACGAACCTACGTCCTGCTGACCGGTCTGACCCCAGCCCAGACGGAGCTTAAGATCGGAGAGCCATCCGGCTGCGTTCTGCATCCACGATTCGTTGTTGATGCGCCATGCGAGGGCGGCAGCGGGGAAGTAGCCCCAGCGGTTGTCCTTGTTGAAGCGCGATGTGGCATCGGCACGGAGAGTGAAGGTGAGGAGGTAGCGGTTCTTGAACTGATAGTTGATACGTCCGAAGAACGAGAGCAGCTGCAGGTGGCCTTTGCTGTAGTAAACGCCGTCCTCCGAAAGGGGCGAGGGAACGAAAGGCACGCCTACGGGATGGTTGCTGATGTCGGTGGGCACTACATTGAGGATGTAGGGGGCTTCGCCGTTGGCAGCGTTGGGGTTGGGCTGTGCGAAGTAGTATTCGTCGGTGTAGGGCACCGAGCCGCTGTTGTGGCTCTCGGTGTAGACGCGGTTCCAGGTGTAACCGGCTGTCACGTCGAGGTCTGATTCGATGGCTTCGAATTCTTTCTTGTAGTTGAGGTAGAATTCAAGAAGGGTGTTGCTGTTGAACTGGTAGAGGTCGGCCTGGTCGTTGTAGCCGCCGCCGAACTGCTGGTAGCCGTTCTTCCAGGAGATACCCGAGTTGGCTGCAATCTCGTGGGTTTCGTTGGTCTTGCTGACGTCGTAACCGAGGTTGAGGTTTGCGTGGAGTTCGGGGAGGAAGTGGAACGAGTAGTCGAGCTGCAGGTTACCGTTGCTGCGGTAAACGTTGGCGAAGTTGTTGTTCTCGAGAAGGTTCGACACAGGGTTGATGTCGGCGTTCGACATGAAGCCTATACCCGACACGTTGTACTTGGTCTTTGTCTGGGGAACCTGATAGAAACCGTTGAACAGATACTGCTGACCTGCATTGCCCTGTACGGGGATGTTGGTGTAGACAGGCTGTGTGGGGTTGTAGGAGATGGCGTTGTAGACTGCGCCCGAATCGCCGAAGCGGTTGCGGATGTAGTAGCCTTTCACGTTGGCGTTCACGCTCAGGTGGTTGTCAAAGAACTTGGGGGTGAGGTTGAAGCCCAAGGTGACACGGTCCATCTTCGAGGTCTTGATGATACCGTTCGAGTTGGTGTAGCTTGCCGACACGCGGTAGGGGAGCCATCCGGCTGTGCCGCCTACGGCGAGGTTATAGTCGGACGATACGGTGGTGCGGAGCACTTCGTCCTGCCAGTCTGTGTTGGTGTCACCCAGGAAGATGCCGTGGTCGGCGTCGGTATAGGTGCTCTGTGCTTTCAGGGTAGAGATGAAAGTGTTGGCATCCATCGCCTTCCAGGTTTTGCGGGCGGTGTTCACGTACATGTTGGCCGAGAAGCTTACCTGAGGCTTGCCCGACTGGCCTTTCTTTGTGGTGACGATGATCACACCGTTGGATGCGCGCGCACCGTAGATGGCGGTGGCGGATGCGTCCTTGAGGACGGTCATGCTCTCGATGTTCTCAGGCGAGATCATTGCCAGGGGGTTCGACATACCCTGTACGCTGTTGGCCGACAGGGGCACACCGTCGAGCACGATGAGGGGGTCGTTGCTGGCGCTCAGTGAGGAACCGCCACGGATGCGGATGTTGGCTGCACCTTCGGGGCCGCCGCTTTGGGTTACCACAACACCCGGGGTCTGACCCACGAGCATGTCCTGAACGGAGGTTGCCAGACCGGCTTCCACTTCGTCAGGCTTGATGACAGCTACCGAACCGGTGGCGTCGGATTTCTTGACTGTACCGTAACCGATTGCCACAACTTCGTTGAGCATCACGGAGTTTTCCTTCATGGTCACGTTGATTGTGGTCTGGCCATTGACAGCGACTGTCTGAGGGTCGTAGCCCACGTACGAGAATACGAGGGTGGCATTGGAAGCGACATTGATGGTGTAGTGTCCGTCGATGTCGGTCGATGTGCCTGTCGATGTGCCTTGGGCAAGGATGCTTGCACCGATAAGCGGCTCACCTGTAGGGTCGGTGACCGTACCGCTCACGGCGATTGTCTGCGCGTTCACGCCAACGGTGAAGAGCAGACCAATCAGCAGGAAAAATATTCTCCTGGCGATTCCTGTTTG
>DBFWRP010000424.1:0-7249 GCA_048222005.1 Muribaculaceae bacterium
GGGATGCGGCGCGTGGTGGAACACGACGACAGCATTGCCACCGCCACCACCGCCAACGTCACAGCCACCGACAGGCCGCACAGAACCGGGATATTTCTACTTCTGACTTTCATTGTTCTGATCGGGTTTGGTTGTGTTTACGCCCGGAGCAACCGCCTGCTGCGGCTGCGGCAGTTGCGGCGAGGCCGGATCGGGCCGCTGCGAGCCGGATGCCGGAGCAGCTGACTCACCATGGTGGCGCCTGAGGAAACCGAATATGTCGGCGATGCGCTGAATCTTCTTCCTGTAGACGAAGCCCACGCCGGTCTGCGTGATTTCCCCCTCCAGAATACTTTCATAGCCCGTATGGCGGAAAATACGCACATACATCGTCCCGGCCTTATTGAGCATATACTCGAACGAGATGTCGGCGATTAGGTTCTGGGCGAAGTTCTCATCGGCATCGGGGTCGGTGGAGTAATTTCCGCCCACCACGATTTTAAACCGGTCGTCGAACAGCGACTTGCTCACCCGGTAGCTATAGTTCATTGCAGTGGTGTTGGAGCCCTGCACGGTCTTGTCGTACTGATTAATGCCGAACGAAATGTCAACCCCCTTGATTGCCGAGGCCGCCCACGAATTGAGCTGCGACTGCAGGAAACTGTAGAGCGTGTTGGTGCCCATGCTGCCGCTGGTGATGGTCTGTGTGCCACCGCTGCGGTAGGCACCATAGAGAAGCAGATTCATGGCCTGGTTGGCGCGCTGCTCGGCAGTCATGGATTTTATCTCGTTGGCTATGCTGAGGTCGTCGTTGCAGCTGAGGTCGAACACAACGTTCATCTCGTTGAGTGTGCCGGTCACATCGAGCAATACATCGAAATTCACCACACGGGAGTTGCCCGACTCGTCGGACACATTAGCCCTGACATCGTCGGCCGCCTGTACGTTAAGGATGGGATTGAGCATGTCGCCGTTGAACTCCACATAGCTCCCCTCACGGAAGTCGAACGATTTCTCGCCGATAAGGGGCACCGCGTAACGCACGAAACCGCCGTTAAGGTTGATGCGCCCTGTGAAACGCTGGTCAGCCATATAGTCCTGCGAATAGTTCACCGTTCCGTTGGCCTTGAGCTGCACCTTTGAGTTGCCCGACGGGTCAAGCTCGACGGTTACGGTGGTTCCGCTCGAAATGGTGAGTTTGGCATCTATGTCCATCAGCATGGCGGCCGGGGCCACAGTGTCGGCCTGCAGCACGCTGGCCGTGTCGTTGAAATTCACGAATTTCACCATATCCTGGTTTGAACGGCTCTGCAGCTTGCTGGCGGCTTCGGCCATCACATAGGTCACGTTGGTTCCGGGCAACAGTTCGAGGGCCGCATCAACGTCGAGGAAATGCAGGTTGCCGTTTATGTCGGCATCAAGATCGATGAACGCCTTGCCGTAGGCCTGACTGTAGCGCTGCTTCTTCGAACCGACAATCTGCATGTCGCGCGCCTTCATGTTGAGGCTGATTCGCGGCGACGCCAGCGACGCTATGTCAACCGTGCCGTTGATTGTCAGAGGCTTGTCGTTCACGCCGCGTATGGCGAAGTTGTTGAACTGCACAAGGTTGTCGACCACCGGAATCTTGGCTTCCGAGAACACGAACGGCGTGCCGAGCATGTCGACATTCACTTTTGTGGAATCGAAGTCAAAGAAGCCGTTGAACACGGGGCTTCCCATGTCGCCTGTTATGTCCATCTCTCCGTTGAGCACACCGCTCAGGCTTGCCGTTCCTTCCGGCAGGAAGGGGTTAAGCACCGTCAGCGGGAAGTGAATCATGCGGAAATCGAGCATAAACGGATTGGCGGCTGTGGAATCGTTGAGATTGCCCACCGCAGTCATTGCCTTCTGCCCGTTGACCAGCAGTGAGGTGTTGGCACGGATGGTGCCGGCGGCATTGGTGGCCAGGTCAAGTGCAAGTTCGAAATCGCCCACCTTGCGTCGGCCGTAATTGAAGTCCGTGAGCGATACCGTTCCCGAGCCGTTCAGGTCGGGGGCATGCCAGGAAATCCGCATGTCGGCCGACACATTGCCGGTGACCGGGGGCGCGAACGGATTGATGGCAAGCCAGTCGGCTATCTTGATATCCTTGAGCTGCAGAATCACATCGTCGCCGGCATTGGCGCCGATAGAGTCGTTATGATTGTGCTCCGTGAACAGACGCAGCGAGCTGACGTCGTTATGCAGGTTCAGGTTGGCGTCGATGTGGTGCGTGGCCAGGTCGTACTCTATGAAGTTGTCGGTGTTGACATTCCACTCCTTGTAACCGATGATGGGGTGATAGGGCACGAACTTCAGGCTGATACGAGTGGAATCCTTCACGGATGCGAGAGCACCGAAACTGTAGCCGGTCTCGCCTGCAATGTCCTGCTGTTTGAGAATCAGCGACAAGCGGTCGGCATTCACATAACCGTTCACATCCACGCGGGCAAAATTGTCCATCGTTCCGGGACGGTTCTTTACCCTGGCCCCATAAAGCAGGTAGCTGCCGCGCTGAAGCATGCCCAGACGGATGGTGTCGAGGCGTGTCTTGCCGGTGGTGAATTCGATTATCTGCGAACCGAGCGAGAAAACAGAATCGTTGGCAGCCTTGAGGTGCAACTTTTTCACCGACATATCGCTTTGGCTGAGATAGTCGGCGAGCACATTGTGTGTGCCGGCGTCGAGCGTGAGGTCAAAGCGCGGCATGGCACGCGCTATGGTGTCGATGGCAAGCCTGCGCCGCTTTATGTCGCGGTCGAGGGCAAGCGAGGTCCATGTGGCACGCTGCATGATGGTGTCGAGCGGCTGAGGCGAGTGCAGCGTAAGCCGCAGGTCGTGGTTTGTCACCTGCGCCGAGGTGGACGAGTCGGCTGCAAATTTCACCAGAAGTGAGTCGGCATGAATCTCGGTGCCGGGCATGTGCCATGCCAGGGTCTTCACATCCACATCGGCGGCTATGGCCATGGGGCGGCCGGGAGCACGCCGTGTGGCAGCCACGGCAGGACGGAACGACGCCGTGCCGGCCAGATTAACCGAGCCTTCGGCTGTTGTGTCGGCCAGGGCAAGTGCCTGCAGGTCGATGTTGCGCACATCGCCGGCAAATGTCCAGTTGAACACCTCGCCGGCCAGATTACCCGAGGCCGTAAGGTTGAGGTCGGCCTTGGGATTGGCCGATTTCGCCTCTACGTCGGCATGTCCGTCGGCCAGCGCGGCATCGAGGGTGATGTCGGAATATTGGCGGCCGTTGATCACCATGCTCTTGAGATTCACGGCAGCATCCACCTTGGTTGAGCGTGCGAAAAAGTCAAGCCCGTTGCCGGTGACGTCGACAGAGGCATCTATGTCGCGCAGCCCGCTCAGCGGCAGGATGCTCTGGATGGGGAACGTGTTCATGTCAAGGGCCACGTCGTAGGCCACGCGGCGGTTGTTCCACCATGCGGAGAGGGCCACGTCGCCCCCGTGTGTCACGGCCCTGAGGTCACCGTCGACAATGCCTCCTGCAAGCTTCACATTGCCGAGAAGGTTGAGCGGCGGGATGTTCACCTGTTTCTGCATCTTGGCGGCAAGCAGGGTGGGTTTTATGAAATTGCCGTCGGTGATATGCCCGGTGAGACGCAGATCGCCTCGGGCGGCATTGATATCATTGTAATCCGCAATGTTGCCCTGCAGGGCCACCTCTACATGCCGGGGGATGGCTGCGCGCAGTTTGCGCACTTCCAGATTGTTCATCCGCCCCTCGATGTCGGCCTCAGCCTCGATCGGGGTATATGGCGGAAGCGCTGCCACAATGGGCTGCGCTGCAGGGGGTGCCAGCAACTTCACGTCGTCGGGACTGAGCGACACCGTCAGGGCGGCCTTAACCGGCGGATTCTGGGCCGACAGACCCATCATTGCGTCCAGCCCTATGGAAGAGGCCGGGGTGGTGATGGAGAACCGGCGTGCATACATGGCGGTGGAATCCATCTCGAACACACCCGACGCGCTCAGCGACACACCGCACCGCTCCCTGGCTTTCAGCTCTGTGAGCGGCACACGGATGGAGGTGCCGTGGTTCATGAACGAATCCACAGCGATATTGATTTCTGACGCCTCGATATATGCAGGGTCAAAGCCCGACATCGGCACAGCGCCGGCGGTGGCATAGACGGCATGCGAGCCTGTGAGGCGCAGTTTGCGCGCGTTGATGAGCCACGGGGCCGATTTCACTGCGGCCGTGTCGGCTGGAATCACCGGGGCCGGATGCGCCTTGACAAATTCGGCTGTGGGCACGATGTAGCGTGCATCCACTCCCGTAATCAGCAGCTCATCCACATTGATGCGGCTGTTTTTCAGGTCTATGCTGCCGTCGAGCATCTCGGCCTTGGGGAGTGCGCACTGAAGGTCGTCGATGGTGGGGAGCATCTGCATGCGGTAGAACACACCTTCAAGCACGGTCTGATGCAGATTGATGTCCCACTCCACAGGTTCACCTGCGGGCTTCTCCACCGCGGCCGTATCGGGCTTAAGCACCATGGTGACACGGCCATTGCGCGCACGCAGGCACTCTATGTCGATTTTTTTGGAAATGAGGCCAACCGAAGCGTTGTCAAGAGCGGCAACAGCGATGGCCGATTTCATGTAGAGGGCCGAATCGGGAGTGCCCAGATTCACAACAGCACCTGCCAGTGCCAGCGTTTTCACCTCCGCGCTGCCACGCAGCAGCGGAAGCATGGCCACATTGCCACGCACACGGGCAGCCGCTATCTCCATCCCCGGCGTCGACATCGACAGCGAATCCACACTCAGACGCAGCGGAAATCCAATCCGTGCCTTTTTCACACTGATGTGCATCCCCCCTCCAGCGTTCACCGAATCCAGGGCTTTGCGCACGGCAAAATCCTGCACCAGCGGCAGATAGAAGAGGAATACGGCCAGCAGAATCAGCCCCACGGTTCCGATAAGGAGCCATTTGAGCGCGGACAGACAATATTTCAGAGCCTTTTTCAATTGTCGGGAATGATGAATTAAACAGTGAAACGTGCGATGCAGTGATGATGCATTTCAATTCTACAACACGCGGCGCGCCATAAAAGTTGGCGCGCCGTCGTTCGGGCAGACTCAGGTCTGCATATGTCGTAATCCACGATTATTTTTTTGACGCGTAGAGCACCGGATTGGTGTCGGCGTCGTTGTACATCTTCATCTGGCGGTAGACCTTCATGTATTTGCGGCCGGCGGCAATGTCGTCGAGCAGCGTATCGATTGCATCGGTCAGGTCCACGCGCTGTTCAAGCAGCACAGCCAGTTTGGCCGAGCACTTCTCGCGGTGGCCGTCGGTGGCATCTTCGCGTTCGGCCTCGGCGCGCATGTGGTAAATCTTTACGGCAAGAATCGACAGGCGGTCGATGGCCCATGCCGGGCTTTCGGTGTTGATGGTGGCGCCTTCGAGCACCTTCACGTCCTTATATTTGTCGCGGAACCAGGAGTCGATATTCTCCACCATGTCGGTGCGCTCCTGATTCGACGAATCGATGCGGCGCTTGAGCACCACAGCCTCGGCGGGATTGATCTGGGGGTCGCGGATGAGGTCCTCCATATGCCACTGGTTCACGTCAATCCAGTTCTTGTCGAAGAGGATGGCCTCGATCGACCCTGCGGGATAAGGATTGGTGTAAGGGGCGTCAACCCGGTCGGTGACATGATATGCCGCTGTGGCCTTATCGAAAATCTCGTTGCATTTTTCAGCGAATTTCATAAATCCGTATGTTTTAAAGGTTGTTTTCACAAAGATAAGTCATTTTAACCGACCTTTCAAAATTTATCTTCCCCAAAGCAGATTTTTCCGCCCCCGCGCCGATAGTCCGGTGCATAAATCTCAGCAGTTTTAATCTAACAATGCTTTCACCAACTTGTAGGGAGATGCCTTTGGCATGTGAAACAACACTGATTCACTGAGCATTAGCACACGCCTGATTCACATACCAAAGGCACGTCCCTACGATTTTATGGATACGACTTCTGTTTGCAATAAGTAAATGCACCGTGTTTTCGGCTTGACCCGGCTTTTGCTCTGTTTGAGACTATCGCCTCCGCGCATCGGGATGGCGGTAATCACAGGGCTGTAGGGTCGGGGGGAAACTATGTAGGGTGGAGGTATCGGGAGGGAGAGGGGTGGAAACAAATGTGCGGGAGTTTCAGCTTGAAGGGTTTTCATGGCTGTTTGCCGGGGATTTCCTATCTTTACGCAAATTTGCGAAAAATCCGGTCAACGATGTAGGGACGCCATTCAGCATCCTCCCTCAATGGTAGTATATCTTTTATAAAAAAATCCATGATTTCAGCATATAGATTTTTCAGTGTGTCGTCGCGGCTGCTCCATGTTTTGGGGGCTACGTTGGCGGTGTGTTTCGGTGTCATAATGATGTGCGGTTGCGACGATGGCCGCGGAAAGGCCACCGATGCCGCCCTTGCCTCGGCCGAGGAGCTGATGGAGGAGCGGCCCGATTCGGCGCTCGCCATGCTCTGCGCCATCGATTCCACTGCCATTGACAATGCCGGACGCCGGGCGCTCCACGGCCTGCTGATGGCCGAGGCTCGATACAAGAACTTCATCGACGAGACCGACGATTCCATAATCGCCGCCTCAGCCGCTTATTTCGGCCGCAAGGGTGACGACCGGCGTCTGATGCGCGCCCGGTTCATTCAGGCCAAAATCCAGTTCAACAACTCCGACTACACCCACAGCATCGTCTCTGCCCTCAAGGCCGAGAAACTGGCCAAACAGGACTCCGACAACCTCTACCTCGCCCGCATCTACGAACATATGGGATTGACATATTTAAGAAATCATAATGTGGACGCTCAGCTTCCTTACGTATATAAGGCGTATGAATGTTATAGTCTTGCCGGGGAGCAACGAAGTGCATTGTTCTCATTGATTGACCGTGGTAATGCGTTAAATAATTTAGAGCAGTACAATAACAGTCTTGCGTTATTGGACAGTGTTGCACGGATAATTGAAGAAAAAGATACATTGTTATCTATTTATTTGGGACAGGTTAAAATTGACGCATTATTACAATCAGGAAGAAAAGATGATGCTATAAGTGAGTTGCAAAAGTTAGAAAATATCAATGGAAGGGATTTTAGTGATGATTATTCGGTGCCTTACAAGGTTTTCATAAGTAATGGCGATATGTCGCATGCAAAAATTTATTTGGATTCAATTATGGCGTCATATTCGTTGACAAACGACAGTGGATATAAA
>DBFWRP010000425.1:0-1038 GCA_048222005.1 Muribaculaceae bacterium
TAGCATGAAGGATCCACCTCTTCCCATCCCGAACAGAGAAGTTAAGCTTCATCGCGCCGATGGTACTGCGAAAGCGGGAGAGTAGGTCATCGCCCCCTTCGAGGAGCCGAGTCGAAAGACCCGGCTCCTTTTTTTTCGTGGCTGCCGCCGGGCGGGGATGTGCGGGATTTCTTTGACATATCGCCGGAAAATGCGTAACTTTGCCTCGCCATGCGCGCCATGGAAAGTATTGTGAGAAAATGAATGAAGAATGCTTGATTTGCCAAGCTCCATTGGAGTACCTGGGAAACGAGGTACTTATGGAGTGTGAGCTTTGTCATCGCAAGGATTTGTGTAGTATGAATGGGGATGGGTTGTCCTCTTTGTAATTCTGTCTGTGATAATGCGCAAGCTGGTATATCTGTTTCTGCTGGTGATTGTGGCGTCATGCAGCTACTCCGGGATTGCGGAGCGGAGGCTTGATGACGCGCAGTCGTTGCTGGAACGGAATCCTCGGAAGGCTCTTGAGGAGCTGAACGGGATTGACGTGTCGCATTTGCGCGATTCGGGGATGGTGGCTCGTTGGTCGTTGCTCTACTGTGAGGCGATGGCTGCCAACCATATCTATGCGCCGACGGATACGATTGTCAATGTGGCCATAGACTTCTATTCCCGCCATAATGACGACGCGGCGTTGAAAAGGGCGAAGCTGGCCCAACAGATGTTGTCCGCGCCTGACCATGCTGACCCCGATTCTTTGGCGGAGGCCAGGTATCTCCAAAAGGAGCGTGAATACCGCATATATGTGGAACGGCACCGAAGGGAGCAATTTATGCTGGTTTCGGTGATTGTTCTGGCGTTGGCGCTTGTGGTGATTGTATGGCTTTGGCAGAGTCTGCGGCTTCGCAAGGCGCAGAACAATGCTTTGATGGCGGAGGCTTCGGGACTGCAGATGCAATTGCAGTCGGCCTCGATGGATGCGTCGCGGATGCAGACGGTGCTGCATGGTCTTCTTGGCAAGCGTTTCGCCCTCATCGACGGTCTGTGTGACACTTACTA
>DBFWRP010000426.1:0-1233 GCA_048222005.1 Muribaculaceae bacterium
GACCAAGACCTACGGTGTAACACTTACCCTGACAACCATACAGCCGACCCGCAGAAACTATCTGTTTTTGGGTTGGTCCAAGGACAGAAACGCCACCTCCGCAAGTTACACTGCCGGTGGTAGTTACACGGATAACGCCGATGTAACGCTGTATGCAGTGTGGCGCTATGACCCCGAAACCTACACCGTTCGGTATGATGCGAACGGCGGAACGGGCGCTCCTGCAAGTCAAACCAAAACCTACGGAGTTCCGCTGACGCTTTCGATGGTAAAGCCCACAAGAGCCGGGTATGAATTTCTCGGGTGGGCGACATCAAAGAATGCGACGACATCGGAATATGCGCCGGGTGAACGATACACGGACGAAGCAAGTGTGACATTCTATGCCGTCTGGCGATATGTACCCAAAACCTACACCGTCAGCTATGACGCGAACGGCGGCAGCAGTGCACCCGGAACTCAGACCAAGATGGAAAATGTCGCACTGACACTTGCGAGTACGATCCCCGCAAGAGAAGGTTATACCTTCCGCGGATGGGCAACCTCCCCGACGGCAACAACGGCAGACTATCAGCCGGGAGGCAGTTATACCGCCAATGCTGCGGTAACACTTTATGCCGTATGGGAAAAGGATTCGTACACGGTATCCTACGATGCCAACGGCGGTACAGGCGCACCCTCGTCACAGGTCAAAAAGTACGGTGAGACGCTGAAGCTCCGTACCGACATCCCGACAAGAAGCGATTACGATTTTCTTGGTTGGGCAGAAAGCTCCACGGCAACTTCCGCCACCTATTTGGCTGGTGCCACTTATTCGGAAAATGCAGGAATCACCCTGTATGCGGTGTGGCGCGAGCGCAACTACGATTTTTCCGCCAGCAACCTGACTGTTACACCCGATGAGGTGTGGCAGTACGATAAAATTACGGTCAATTTCCGTGTGGACAACTGGGATCGATATAACGCATACAACAATGTTCCCGTGAGTGTCTGGCTGAACGGCGTCTGTGTCTATACGGGTACTGTAGATTTCCATGCGTATGGCGTAAACTATATCACCTTTGATCTGAATGTCGGTGCACTGGAAGGTAAGCAGACCATTGAAGCGAGAATCAATTGGGATGACAGAGCAAGCGAGACAAGAAGCAATAACAATTCGATACAGGCTCAATTAGAAGTCAAGAAGTATTCCGAGCTTTCCACCTCTGCCGTAACACCGAGTGCGGACTATAT
>DBFWRP010000427.1:0-1525 GCA_048222005.1 Muribaculaceae bacterium
ATCAGGTTGATGATCCACATAAAGCCGCCCACGTTGATCTTAGGGAACAGGTCTGCCAGCAGAATGGACAGGCCCGAGGTGCCGCCAAATGCAAAATGATTGGGATTTTTAAAGTAAACGATGCCGACCGCCGTCAGGATCAGGCCGAGATTCAGCTCACCGAAGAAATTTAAATTCTTCAGCATATTTTTCCTGCTGAACGCTTCTTTTAAACTGTTCATGGGGTTCCTCCTATTTTAAACACGGCAAAATGCGCTGTATGCCATGCAAAAATATACTCTCCTTGCACGGCGGTGTCAAGGGATAGGGAAAAAGTTGTGGGAAACAACATGAATTGGGGATTTTTCGGATGGGAGAACTCCTTCAGTCAAAGCCTGACGGCTTTGCCAGCTCCCTCGGGGAGGGAGCCTTTGGCAAAGAGAGAAAGCTTTACCGTACTGCCAAGGGCCCCATCTCTGAGGGGGCTGGCACCGAAGGTGACTGGAGGAGTTAAGCTCCCCCTCTCGGGGGAGCTGGCGAGCGTATGCGAGACTGAGAGGGTTTTCTCTTGAAGAAATCGGCAGAATAGTGTATTATATAGTATTATGGAATATATAGGCACTTTGTGCCTTTGACAGGGGGAAAACACATGGCAGATAAAAACTTTCTGACCGACATCATCGACGCTGATCTGGCCGAGGGCAAGATCAGCGAGATCCATACCCGCTTCCCGCCCGAGCCCAACGGCTACCTGCACATCGGCAGTGCCAAGGCCATCTACATCAACTGGTCCATTGCAAACCAGTACGGCGGTAAGTTCAACCTGCGTCTGGACGACACCAACCCTGCCCGCGAGGGTGAGGAGTACGTGAACAGCATCATCGAGGATCTGCACTGGCTGGGTGCCGACCCCAACGGCGGCATCTTCTACGGCAGCGACTACTTTGATAAATGCTACGAGTATGCCGAAAAGCTCATCATGGAGGGCAAGGCCTACGTGGACGACCTGACCCGCGACGAAATGCGCGAGTACCGCGGTGCCGATGCCGGCAAGCCTTCCCGTCCCTCTCCGTGGCGCGACCGCACCCCGGAAGAGAATCTTGACCTGTTCCGCCGGATGCGTGCCGGTGAGTTCCAGGAGGGCGAAAAGACCCTGCGTGCCAAGATCGATCTGGCCAGCCCCAACATGAACATGCGTGACCCGGCTATCTACCGCATCAAGTACGCCGAGCATCACCGTCAGGGCAGCAAGTGGTGCATCTACCCGATGTACGACTTCGCACACCCCATTCAGGATGCCATTGAGGGCATCACCCACAGCATGTGCAGTCTGGAGTTCGAGAACCACCGTCCGCTGTACAACTGGGTCATCGAGAACATCTTCGGCACTGCCTTCCCCAAGCAGCGTGAGTTTGCACGCCTGAACATGACCAACACCGTCATGAGCAAGCGCTACCTGCGTGAGCTGGTGGAAATGGGCATTGTGGACGGCTGGGACGACCCCCGTATGCCCACCCTGTGCGGCCTGCGCCGCCGCGGCTACACC
>DBFWRP010000428.1:0-1053 GCA_048222005.1 Muribaculaceae bacterium
ATGCCACATATACCTCCCAAGATAGATTGGAAAGATTCGGCAGTGACTGGTCATCCGGCAAAATCGAGTCGATTTGAAAGAGATAAGTTTACGGGCTACTTGTTTGCGCCATTCGTTGATGCCTTAACGGATGACCGACGCCATATAGAAATGCGGGGTTGCCGCTATACAGCCCCACCACTCACCTCCACGGGTTCTGTAGTGTACCGAACGCTCCGTGGATATTGTAACAAATTTTGCAAATGTACGAAAGGCCGCAGGTTTCATAACCACGTCGGTGCCTTTCGCAGAAAGGCGGATTATACACAAATGAAGCGCGGGATGAAAAGCTGTTGCCCGCTCGTCTCGGATGAATGTTGCTTCTATGATGCGACTTAATGGATGTTGTCTCTGGAATTGTTTTCAGTAACCGTGCCCCGGAGCGCCGATCCAAATCTGCTGAAAAAAACAGCGCCACTCAGACGAAAAACCGTCCGAGTGGTGCTGCTATTCGCTATGAAATTACTGGATGGCATCCTTCAGGGCCTTGCCGGACTTGAAGGCAGGCACCTTCGCCGCGGCGATCTCGATGGTCTCGCCGGTGTGGGGATTGCGGCCCCGACGGGTGCCGCGCCGATTTTTTCAAATTATGTGACGCCGTCACAGTAGAACCGCCTGTCATGCGGTATACTATACCCAAACAAAGGAAAGGAGCTGGCAGATATGGCAGCTATGAATATGAATCAGGAACAGTTTGAGCAGGCGATCCGGGAGGAAAAGCCCGTTTTGGTGGATTTCTGGGCGCCCTGGTGCGGCTACTGCCGGAGCATCGGCCCCGCGTATGAGAAGATTGGAGAGGAATACGCGGACAGCCTCGCCGTCGGCAAGATCAACATTGACGAGGAGCCGCGGCTGGCGGGGGCCGAGGGGATCGAGGTGATCCCGACACTGGTGCTGTACCGGAACGGAAAGGCCGTGGATTCCATCACCGCGCCCGGCTCAAAGGCGGAGATCGACCGCTTCATTCAGGGAGCCTTGGCGAAATAACGGAGGGTTCAGATATGAACAACAATC
>DBFWRP010000429.1:0-3121 GCA_048222005.1 Muribaculaceae bacterium
ATCATGGTGAGGTCAAGCACGTCGGCCAGTGGGAGGAATGCACGGTATATCTCTCCGCCGCCGATTATGAACACTGTCCGCTCGGGGGTGGTGGCGGCCAATTGCAGGGCGGCTTCGGGCGACTGTGCCGTTTCCACTCCGTCGGCACGGAAGTCAGGGTTGCGGGTGACAACGATGTTGCGGCGGTTGGGGAGGGCGCCTTTTGGGAGCGACTCAAATGTGTTGCGGCCCATCACCACGGTGTGGCCGGTGGTGAGTTCCTTGAAGTGCCGGAGGTCTTCGGAAATGTGGAACAGGAGATCGCCCCGGCGGCCAATGGCGGCGCGGTCGGATGTTATGGCAGCTATAATCGAAATCATAATTGACGGAGTATCAGTTGACACAGTTTAGTTGTATTTCATTTGTAGGGTCGCGACCTGTCGCGACTGCATCACTGCGGAATCTTTGGTCTATGTTGGGATGCTTTACTCTCTGAGTCCCATTTGCAGTCGCGACAGGTCGCGACCCTACACAATGGTTTCAGAAGCGGAGGAACTTGCTGGTATGTAGCGCAGCGTCAAACCGAAACTTCGGCTTTGATGTGGGGGTAGGGGTCGTAGTCCTGCAGGGTGAAGTCGGAGTATTTGAAGTCGAAAATGCTCTTCACGTCGGGATTTATTACCATGTGGGGCAGACGTCGCGGGGTGCGTGTGAGCTGCAGGTTCACCTGGTCGATGTGGTTGTTGTAGATATGGGCATCGCCAAGGGTGTGGATGAATTCGCCGGGCTGCAGTCCGGTCACCTGTGCCATCATCATGGTCAGAAGGGCGTAGGAGGCGATGTTGAACGGCACCCCCAGGAAGGTGTCGGCGCTGCGCTGGTAGAGCTGCAGAGAAAGTTTACCCTCAGCCACATAGAACTGAAAGAAGGCATGGCAGGGAGGAAGGTTCATGTTGTCGAGGTCGGCCACGTTCCATGCGCTCACAATGATGCGGCGCGAATCGGGATTGTTCTTGATGTCGTTGACCGCCTGCGAAATCTGGTCGACGAAGCCGCCGTCGTAGCGCGGCCAAGAGCGCCACTGGTAGCCGTAGATGTGGCCCAGGCTGCCGTCGGGGTCGGCCCATTCGTTCCATATGCGCACGCCGTTCTCCTGCAGGTAGGCCACATTGGTGTCGCCGCGCAGGATCCACAGCAGTTCGTGGATTATCGATTTGAGATGGAGCTTTTTTGTGGTGAGCAGTGGGAATCCGTCGGCGAGGTTGAATCGCATCTGGTAGCCGAACACGCTTCGGGTTCCGGTTCCGGTGCGGTCGGTTTTCTGCACTCCTTCGTTGAGGATGTGCTGCAGAAGGTCGAGATATTGTTGCATATGGGGTTCTGTAAGGTTTTACATGAGAGTGTGGCGGAGGGGAGGGGCTTCACCGGCTGCATGAGCGGGATTGAAAGTTTCGTGTGGCGCCAGGTGTAGCGGATGGCGTCGTCGGGACACGCGTCCACGCAGTTGAAGCACACCACGCAGCGCGATGAATCCACCACGTGGTCGGTGAGGTTGATGCATTGCGACTTGCAGGCGTGTTCGCATGCCCGGCAGTTGGTGCATCGGTCGGTGTCTATGTCGAAATGGAAAAGCGGGGCATAACTGAGCAGGCTCAGCGAACTGCCTACGGGACACACCGTATTGCAGATTATGCGTCCGTGGCGGGCCGATATGAATCCGGTCACGGCAAGAAGGATTACTGCCATTCCCACAGCGATCCAGGAGGTGACAATCACAGGCATTCCTGCCATCCATTCGGCCACGGGATGCAGCAGCGGAGTAGCCATACGGCCGAATATGGTGTAAGGGTCTGTCCAGATGATGATTGCCGGCACACCGGCAATGCAGCAGCCGGCAATGAGTGTGAGCCAGGTGTAACGGAAACGGTTGGCCGCCCTGACATAATGGTAGGGCCTTACGGCGTGGCGCCGGGGTGAGAGGCGGTGCAGGCGTGCGAAGCAGTCCTGCAGCGTTCCCAGTGGGCATACCGACGAGCAGTAGACCCTTCCGAACAGTATGGTGACGCCAATCCATACGATCAGCCCCGATATGGCTCCGACAAAGGCCATCGAGACAATCTGTATGGCTCCGGCCCAGTGTAACGCCTGTGCGATGCCGCTCCACATGCACGCGAAGAGCACGGTGACAATGATGAGCATTGCCACGCTTACCGCCACGCGTATCCATTTAAGGATGCGTCCGGTTGAAAATTTTCTATGTGAACGGGTAGCTTTAATCGGGATGTGCGATATAGAGATTATGAGATGTCAAGTCAATAACGAGGTGAATTGGCTCGGGTAAACAAAAATTAATTCATCAATTTGTAGGGACGTGCCTTTGGCACGTGAATCAGGCACATGATAATAATAAATAAATCAGGGTTGTTTCACGTGCCAAAGGCACGTCCCTACAAATTGCCGGATGCAAATGTACAAAGAATATTTCATCAAAAGAATAGCTATCGGCGGCGCAGCTGCCAGAAGGCCACGGCGGCGGCAGCAGCCACGTTGAGCGAATCGACACGGTGGCTCATGGGGATGCGCGCCACATAGTCGGTGGAGGCTATCACTTCAGGAGCCAGGCCGTCACCTTCGGTTCCCATGACGATTGCCAGACGCGGCTCGGCGTTGAGCGCCGGGTCGTCAATCGGCACGGAATTGTCGGTGAGCGCCATGGCAACCGTTTTGAAACCGGCCGCCGACAGCGATGCCACAGGAGCATCCAGCCAAGTCCACGGCACCAGAAACACGGATCCCATGCTGACGCGGATGCTGCGGCGGTTGAGCGGGTCGCAGCTTGTGCGCGTGAGGAGCACGGCGTCAATGCCAAGCGCTGCGGCGGATCGGAATATGGCGCCGATGTTGGTGGTGTCGGTCACGCCGTCAATCACCACCACGCGTGATGCCTGCGATGTGACGTCGGCAACCGTCGGCTCGGGGCGCCGGCGCATTGCGCAGAGCACACCGCGCGTCAGTGTGTAGCCCGTGAGCGAGGCAAGCAGCTGGCGTGGGCCTGTGTAGACGGGCAACCCCTCAGGGCAGCGGGCTATCACGGTAGCCGCGTCGCCTTCGATGTGCCGCTGCTCGCACAGCAATGACACAC
>DBFWRP010000043.1:0-3796 GCA_048222005.1 Muribaculaceae bacterium
AGCCGTCCATGCCAAGACGGATGTGCTGCGTCAGGATTATGTTGGCTTCCTTATGCTGATGATCCATATACTTTCGATTCAATTCCTTCGGATCGCCCCACTTGGCGCTGCCGTACTCTTCGCCCGGTCGGCGATTCTCGCGGCCAGAGTAGTAAAGTGCAATACCGCAGCCGTAGAGAAATACGCTCCCCAGCATGAATTTCAGCGTATGCGCTGTCCATCTCACGGAAAAAGGGTGTTCCAGCGCTTGGCTGAAACACCCCATCCATCGAAAAAGGTTCATGTCGTCCTCATAAACACAGGCGGCAATCGCCGCCAGCCAGAGAACCAGCGGCAAGAGCGCCGCCCACACCGGGGCGGCGCTCCGAAAGTTTTTCTGACGCACGATTTAATATCCCGTCTTGGGCAGTCTCACCGTCGTCTTAGCGTAAATCGTGGTAAGCCAACGGGACACCGCCTGAATCCACTGCCCGTCATATAGTCCGCCCACATCTGCCACATTCACAATGCTGGAATTGTTGGCAAGGCCGCTGCGGGCAGTGGCATAAATGTACGGTGTCTCTACCTGAGCAAAGCCCGCTCTCACATTGCCGAATACAAACATGATCTCCGTGACGCGCTCATTGGCGGCAAGGCCGAGGACTGCCGGACGGGCGTCCAGCACATACACCTTGCTTGTGCTGAGATTGTCCGCCAGCGTGCGATAATCCTCAGATAGATTCGTCTTATACACCACCTTATAATTCTGCTGCTGATTATAAGAGCCCGTAACGATTTTATTCAGCGTGATTTGAGCAGGAATCTGATCTCTCCAATAGAAAGAGTCAAGCGAAACATTGGAGCCGTTTTTGATCTGCGAGAACACGTAACGAATCGGCTGACCGGACACCGCCTGCGAAGGGCCGGTCTTCTTGATCGACACATTCGTGTACAGACTCTTGTTAGTCATGCTCACCTTGACGATCTGACCGGCGAATTCGATCTCCACCTCGATTGGCGTCTTATCGAGGCCGTAGAATTTTCCAGCCTTGGATTCAACGATTTTGTAGCGGCCCAAAGGCAGGGGCTTACTCACCGCAAGGCCGTTTTTATCTGCCTTGATGGTATCCACCAAACGATTCGTGCGGGCGTTGTAGATCTCCAGCTCTGTGTCAGGGATCGGCGTACCGGCAGGCCAGCCGTTCATCGAGTTGTAATCTTCTGAGGTCTTGAGCACCTGGATCTGACCTGTGATGGGGGTATTCTTCCATTCAATAATCGTCGTCTCGCCGTCTTTCACGTAGACCGTTTTGTATTGCTTATCGGGGATGTAGCCCTCATTGTCCCCTTCACGCAGGAAGTAGCGGCCTGCGGAGAGGCCCTCAAAACGGACATATCCTTCGTTATCGCTCTCTTCCTGCGCGATGGGATTATGATTGCCGTCGTAGAGGATAAACGGCACGCCGTAGATGCCCTCGCCGGTCGTGCTCGACGTCTTGTGGATCAGGATGCCGCAGATCATCTTATTGGTCAGCACAACGGGGGCGCACATGCCGTCCTTGACCTCGAAATAAACGGGTGTGCTGTCGAGCTGGTATTTGGGATTTGCCACCGTTTCAACCGCGTAGTAACTGCCGTCCTCGAGCTGTGCGAACGCCTGACCGCTCTCCGACGTCACGAGCGTCGTGACCAGCGCACCGTCGAGTCTTCGCACCTCGATGGTCGTATCGGGGATGCGCACACTGCGATTTGCCGCATCCACCTTGATAAACTCGACCTTGCTGATCGGCGTATTGTGAAATTGCAGGGTCTGCGTATCGCCCGGATTGATCGTCACCGTCTGCGTGCGGTTTGCTTCGTCGAGCTGGTAGCCCGGTCCGCTTTTGATTTCGGTCACCACGACGGTGCCGACGATGCCGCTGATGCGGATCTCTCCATGTTCATCTGTCAGATATCGGCCATTGCTCGAGATCGTACCGCCCGCGGCATCGACATAGCTGCCATCCGCGTATGCGACTTCAAACTCCGCCCCCGGCACAGCCTCCTGCGTCGGGGCGCTGCTGTTTTTCTTGACGATCAAATTCCCGAGCGGCTTATTGAGAAACTGCAAATGCGCCGTTTCGCCGCTCTTGATGAGCGCGTGCTGGGGGCTGTCATCCAGCAGGTAGCCCGTTTTTGCTCTGACTTCACGGGCAATGACCGTCATGCCGGGTTCCAGACCATCCACCAGAATTTCGCCTGCGGCATTGGTGGTGAAACGGCCGTTGTCATTGCCGAGATAATGGCCGCTGCTGTCGGTCAACAGGAACTCCACGCCGGAGAGCGGCTCGTGCTTGCTGTCGTCGCTCAGTTTGGTAATTAAGAGCGATCCCAGAGGAGCATTACCGAAGCGGAGCGTCACCACATCCTGATCCTCGCCGGAGATCCACACCGTCTGGGGTTCGCGGTCGATGATGTGATTTCCGTCGCTCTCGAGTTCCTGACAGACATAAGTGCCTTTTTTAAGGTTTGTCACGGTGAATGCCCCGTTGGGGCCGGTCACATAAGTCCCGATGACCGTACCGCCAGTACCGGAAGTGCCGCCGCCTAAATATCTCAGCTCAAAGCGGCAGCCCTCCAGTCCTTTTCCGGTTTTTGCATCGTACTTATACACAACGAGGGCACTGTGAGGAACATTGTCCACGGTCACGGTCTTAGAGGTATTGGCTTCCAGATAGAACTCGGTGACCCCGCTGCCCTGAATGCCGAAACCCTTGGGAGCGGACTCCTCCACCAGCTTGTACCAGCCACGGTTTACATCGGTGAGCGTGATTTTTCCGCTCTCGTCTGTTGTGAACACGCCGAGGTCGTTGATCTCGCCGGTGGTGGTATTGTCCGAGCCGTAATAGATGTGAAATTTGGCATTGAAGAGAGGATCGCCGGTGACGCTGTTCCGCTTCAGGATCGTCAGGGAGGGCTTGACCGCGTTGAAGAAGGTCACCGTTCTGGTGCAGCCTGCTTCCAGATAGACCTCCTGGGGGATCTCAGAGAGAATGACATGGGAAGGCACATTTTTCTCCGTGACCTTGTAGCTGCCCACAGGGATATTCGACAAGAAGATGCGCCCCGCACCGTCCGTGGTAGCGCTGGTGGAGTAGCTGCCGTCGATCTGCTCAATGAGATAGGTGACACCATCGATAGGCTCCCCGGTGGCAATGTTTTTCTTCAAAATCTCCAGACCGGGCTTCTGGTAATCCTGAAAGCGCACCTCAGAGGTTTTGCCGGGTCGGAGCGCTACGGTCTGCTCGGTGTGAGACAACACATACGGCTCCGGCACGGATTCCTCCCGGACGACATACACATCAGCAGGCATATCCGAAAGAGTTGCGGAACCGTCCGAGCCGGTGGTGACGGAGGTGGAATAGCTGCCGGTCACGGATTTGATGGACAGCACCGTGCCGGGGATCGGCGCACCGGTCTGTGCATCGGTCTTGACGATCTTCATATCGGGCTTTTCGTAGTTGATCGCCGCAACGGTGTATTCGCGGTCACCCTCGGTTACATCTACGTACACGCTCTTCGGCGTGGGATCAACACAGAAGCCGTCCGGTGCAGAGGTTTCCACGAAGCTCCAAAGGCCGGTGGCGGCGTTCTCAACATAGATCTCACCCTGCGCATTGGTAATGTCGCTGCCGACGATCTGCCCGTTGAAATAGATGCTGAAACGTGCACCGGCGAGGCCGGTTGTGGTTCCACCGGCGGTTTTCTTCAGCACGATCTTGCCTGTGCCGCCCGTAGGCTGCTCGGGCTGGTCAGGCGCAGGCTCGCCCGTTACGAG
>DBFWRP010000430.1:0-21033 GCA_048222005.1 Muribaculaceae bacterium
GAATTGTCAGGATTAATGCGCAGCACCTCCTGCAGCAAAGCAATTCCCCGGTCAATGTCAGCTGAGCGTTCAGTTGCATTACTGTCTGCAACCGTCTGATTCTCCTTTGAAGGCTGCTGTATCAGACCGAGACCTTTAATAAGCATGCCTCGCTCATTCACCGGATCAATGGCCAATGCATAGTCGGCGGCGGCCACACATTCCGATGCGTGCTGCATGGCAAACTCCATCTTTGCCAGCAACACCCAGTTGTCGGGATTGAAAGGCTCGTTAGTGGTAAGTTCCTCCGCTATGTCGCGGGCCATCGGCAGATAATTCTCATCGGAATACAACGCCTCGGCAGCTTCATACATCAGGATATTCGGAACGGAACATCTGTCGGCAATAATGTGCAGATTTTCAGCAAGCAAATCCAGCCGGCCGAGATCACGCAGCATATCTATGAGGCGTATTACGGCCTCGCAGGGGAGTTTGAAGTCGGAAGACAGCAACGCCGCCAACCCCTCCTCAGGATTGCCGTCAGGATACGTGTCGAGCGAAAGTTTCAGAACCTGCCACAGAGCCGAATCACGGCGTCCACGCCGTGAAAACATGCGCCGGGCCGACTCCTCGTTTATGGCGGAAAGCAAGAACGCTTTCCGCTCATCGAGGAAATCACTGTCGGGGTACAGACGGGCACCCGTCAGAAGCACATAAAGTTGCGTCATCTCGTCGCCTTCATCCTGTGCGTAGTCGTAAATGTCGAGCAATTCATCCTTTTCATAAAATTCAGAATTGTCATTGTCGACCACACCTTTCAGAAAGCGCTCGTAAAGCTCCTTCATGTACTGTTCGTCGGATGGTTGTCCGTCAAGCATGTGAATTACTGATAATTTATAATTTAAATAGCATCGGGGAGAGGGAAGCAGGCAAAATCATTACTGTTTTGCCTGAACCTTTTCCCAGCTGTCTTTAAGTGCAATTGTACGGTTGAACACAAGATGTTCTGGAGTGGAATCATAGTCAGGTGTGAAGTAGCCGATACGCTGGAACTGGAATTTCTCACCTTTCCGTGCATTCTCGGCAATGAAGGGCTCAACCTTCACGCCCTCAAGAGTGACAAGCGACTCAGGGTTGAGCAGTTCACGGAAATCCTTGTCGGTTTCAGCCGAGGGATTCTCTACCGAGAACAGGCGGTCGTACAGTCTTACTGTGGCATCCTTTGCATGCTGTGCCGAAACCCAATGCAGTGTGCCTTTCACCTTACGCGATGCGCCGGGCAGCCCGCTGCGAGTGTCGGGATCGTATGTGCAGTATATCTCGGTGATGTTTCCTGCATCGTCTTTCTTTACGCCGGTACACTTCACGATATAGGCACCCTTGAGGCGTACCTCTGCATCGGGAGCAAGGCGGAAGAACTTCTTCGGCGGATTTTCCATGAAATCGTCGCGCTCAATGAAAATCTCACGCGAGAACGGCATCTGATGCACGCCTGCTTCAGGATTTTCCGGATTATTTTCCATCTCAACCATTTCAGTCTGGCCCTCGGGATAGTTGGTGATCACCACTTTCACCGGATTGAGCACTGCCATACCACGGGTTGCGATGGCGTTGAGGTCCTCACGCACAGCATGTTCGAGCAGCGATACGCTGATCATGGCTTCCTCAATCTTGGTGTAGCCGATGCGGTCAATGAAGTTGCGTATGGCCTTGGATGTGAAGCCACGGCGGCGCATACCCGATATGGTCGGCATGCGGGGGTCGTCCCAACCGGCCACCAGACCTTCCTTTACAAGCTGCAGGAGCTTACGCTTGCTCATCACTGTGTATGTAAGGTTGAGGCGGTTGAACTCAATCTGACGGGGGCAGTATGTCTCGTCGGCCAGTTCGGCAACAAAATACTCATAAAGAGGGCGGTGAGGCACAAACTCAAGGGTACAGATAGAATGGGTGACACCCTCGAAGTAGTCGCTCTGCCCGTGTGCGAAATCGTACATGGGATACACGTTCCATTTTGTACCGGTGCGGTGGTGCGGATGCTTTATGATGCGGTACATGATGGGATCGCGGAAATGCATGTTCGACGAAGCCATGTCAATCTTGGCTCGCAGAACTCGGGCACCCTCCTCGAATTCACCGGCGTTCATGCGCTCGAACAGATCAAGATTCTCCTCGGGAGTACGCGAACGGTAGGGGCTGTCGGTTCCGGGCACGGTGGGAGTGCCTTTCTGTGCGGCAATCTGCTCGGAGGTCTGGTCGTCCACATATGCCTTTCCTTCCTTGATCATGCGCACAGCCAGATCATACAGCTGAGGGAAATAATCGGAGGCATAATATTCACGGTCGCCCCAGTCGAAACCGAGCCAATGGATATCCTCGCGGATGGCATCCACGTATTCCGTATCCTCTTTTACAGGATTGGTGTCGTCAAAACGCAGATTGCATGTGCCGCCGAACTTCTCGGCAACACCGAAATCCATGCATATGGCCTTGGCATGTCCGATATGGAGATAACCGTTAGGCTCCGGTGGGAAGCGGGTGTTAAGGCGACCGCCGTTTTTACCGGCCTTGAGATCGTCGGCTACTATCTGCTCTACAAAATTCAACCCTTTCGAGCCATCTTGCATTTCTGTCTCTTTATTCTCAACCATAGTTTTTAAAGAGTGATGAGGTTGTATGTTGTTGGTTTATTGTCTGATTCGCAAACCGGAAGGGTTGGTTTTGCCGCGCATTCCGGTTCAAAACGCAAATATACGAATTTTTCTCCGTATATTTGTGCCATATGTTGCAGGGGAGAATATTTATCCACTGCCATCTTACCACACCAGTTATGGACAACAAACAGACCGTACTTTCATATTTCCCTGATTTCTCCGCCCGACAGGCCGAACAGCTTGAAATGCTCGGCACTCTTTACCCGGAATGGAATGAGAAAATCAATGTGATTTCACGCAAAGACATTGACAATCTCTATGTACATCACATTCTGCATTCACTTGCCATCGCCAAGTTCATACAGCCGGTCGATGGCACCACATTCCTTGACCTCGGCACCGGGGGAGGATTCCCCGGCATACCGCTCGCCATCGCATTTCCTGAATGCAAATTCCATCTGATTGACCGTATCGGCAAGAAAATCAAGGTGGCCCAAAGCATCGCTGATGCCATCGGGCTAACGAATGTGACATTCCAGCACGGCGACATCGCCGAATGCCGGCAAAAGTTCGATTTCGTTGTATCCCGTGCCGTGATGCCACTTAACGATCTCGTGCCTCTGATCCGGAAAAACATCAGCCCGACGCAGCACAACAGTTTTCCCAACGGACTGATATGCCTTAAAGGGGGAGACCTCGATACAGAGTTGAAGCTGACGAAAGGCGACCCGATGGTCGACAATCTGTCGGATTATTTCACCGAACCATTTTTCGAAACAAAAAAGCTGATTTATCTTCCGTTGCGCTGATATAGCAATGTGCAACAGTTACCGCCAGGAGCACATTCATGCACTTGCAATGAACGTGAACGCGTAGCCGCATTTTGTGGTTATTAATAAATGGGAATGTTCCCGTTATCCGAACACCGTAATGACACAGATATGGAAATAAAGCGCTTTGAATTCAACTTTTTCGGTGAAAACACCTATGTAATATGGGACGCCTCTTCCCAGGAGGCTGCCATTGTCGACCCCGGGATGGTAAATCCGGAAGAAACAGATCTGATAGAAGACTTGATCGCCACACACCGCCTATCCGTCAGATATATATTGCTGACCCACGCACACGTGGACCACACATTCGGCATAGACATCCTGAAGGACAAATACCATGCTCCTGTACTTGCCCACAAAGCAGACCTTCCCCTGGGGCAGATGCGCGGACAGCAGGCGGAAATGTTCAACCTCCCCATGAAACTCGGTCCCGTTGAGATTGACCGGTTCATTTCAGCAAGCACACACCTGCAGCTCGGCAACGAGCGGATAGAGGTAATAGAAACCCCGGGGCATTCACCGGGCGGAGTGTGCTACTACGTTCCTGAAAGTTCATTCATCCTCACCGGTGACACACTATTCCAAGGAAGCATAGGACGCACCGACCTCCCTGGCGGAAACCACAACACCCTGCTTCGCAGCATTTCAACCGGGCTTTTCAATCTGCCGGACAACACAGTTGTGTATCCGGGCCATGGCCCCGCCACTACCATCGGTAAGGAAAAACGCACCAACCCATTCTTCAACTGATACGTCCGGCTACCCGATAGCATCTTTCCTGCCGGCCTATACTAATCACAATAAAATGAAACCTTTTCTTTCCATCATTATCATTCTGAGCGCCGTCTTTTCAGCGAGCGCATCATCCGGATTTTCACCGTATAAAGGTGTATGGAGCAGCAATAAGGCAGAGGCCGTTCTGACAGACTCCATCTGCATCCTGTATTATCAGGCAGACAGCACGATGCAAGCCATCCTCGCCGTGCCCTCTGCGGGGGTTTCAAGCAAAACCATCTTTAAGAAAGACGGCACTGTGACAACATCATCTGATGCAGCACCCCTTCAGATTTCGGCTGCCGACGGATTGTTAAGCATCAACGGTCATGCATTGAAGAAAGTGGAGGACATAAAGATTGTCCAACCGTACGAAAAGGAACAATGCAAATCCATATTCAATGTAGGAAAATGCCTGCAGGAATGGCGGCTCGGTGCCGGATATGGCTTATCTGACGACATGATCTATTGCGAAGTGAATACAAATCGCCATATGTTTGTGTACATGGTGAGTCCGGCAATAGTGTATATCCGTGCCGCCGCTACAAGGAACAACAATAACGGTACACTGTTCTTCCAGAACATCCGCATGATGAAAAATCAGAACACCAATGAATACACCATGCAGATTGAACCGGACAATTTCAACATAACGCGTAATGACCTGGAAATAGACAACTCGAAATTCCAGCCCAACACATGTACCTTCAATCCGGATGGCGGCATATACTGGTCGTTGATTTCATTTGAGCCGGACCTCATTCTGCTCAACGGGTGCGGCGAGACGTATGAAGTGAAACGTCCGGCCCTTGAATCAGACTATGAATGGATTGAATATGTACCGTATTCAGAAGAGGACAACAGCCTGCGGATGAATTAAGCACCGAAAATTATCTCGTAATAAAACCGACAACCTCCGGACACAAGCACAAGCTCGCACGCCGGAGGTTGTCGGGTTTTATGTAGTCAGAGAAGTAATGATAATCCGTTATTTCTCTTTGGCCAGAATCAATGCAGAACGATGAGGCACCTTAGTGACACCGCCGCGCACGCGCTGCACATTGCCGGCAGCATCGCGAAGTCCGTCAGCACTCAGCTGGCCGTCGCAGGCCACAACGAGCCAATCGCCTTTAGGAAGCTTAACATCCACATCATCATCCGAGCCGTTAAACACCAGTTTGATTTCTTTCCAGTCATCACCATTGGCATTGCCCACGATGGAATAGGATACAAGATTGTCCTTGTCCGTCTTATCAAACTTTATGTGACGTGCCACATCTTCGGCTGTAGTCATACGGAATGCAGGATGTGCTTTTCTCAGTTTGATCAGCTCCTTATAATAATTGAACTGATCGGCATTCACATGCTTTAAAGTCCAATCGATGGCATTGACCGAATCGGGCGACTTATAGGAATTATGTACGCCTTTCTTATTACGGAACACCTCCTCACCGGCAAACATGAACGGGGTGCCCTGTGAGGTGAAAACAATGGTCTGAGCCAGACGGGCTGCACGCTGACGCTCCGCCTCGGATGCGCTGGGCATGGATTTTGCCAGTTTGTCGGTCAGGGTAAGATCGTCGTGACACGACACATAATTGATTATCTGACGAGGAGATGAAGCATATGCGAATTTAGAGTTGTTACCTTTGGAATAATCCACCTGAGGATGAGCCGTGGATGCCACGATGCCGATCTTCACGGTCTCTTCCAGGCCAGGCTTTCCGGTAGCGAAACCGCGGTCGGCGGCATCGGAATAATGCCCCTTGACGGCATCGCGTATGTCATCCGAAAAAACAGCCACGCCTTCCATTTTCGCAACATTCTCTTTCAACGCACGTCGCTCAACCGGGAGTGTGGAATCGCCGGCTGTCCACCCTTCACCATATACAAATATGTCGGGGTTGATTTTCTTTAGCTCCGAAGCCACGCGGTTCATCGTTTCTGTGTCGTGGATCGCCATAAGGTCGAAGCGGAATCCGTCGATGTGGAACTCCTTGGCCCAATACTTCACCGAATTCACTATATAATCTCCAACCATGGTGCGCTCAGAAGCTGTCTCATTGCCGCAAGCTGATGCATCGCTGTAACTGCCATCGGCCCTGTGGCGGTAGAAATAGCCCGGAGCTGTGAGCGAGAAGTTTGAATCATCGTTCTGCGCCGTGTGATTATACACCACATCCATAACCACGCCGATGCCGGCATCATGCAGAGCTTTCACCATCTGCTTCATCTCCAGAATACGTGTGGACGGATCATTGGCGTTAGTGGAGTAGGAGCCTTCCGGCACATTGTAGTTCAGAGGATCATAGCCCCAATTATACTGATTTAGCGGAGCCTGAGTCTCATCCACGCTGTTGTAATCGTAGGAGGGAAGAATATGGACATGCGTGATGCCAAGTTCTTTAAGATGGTCGATGCCGGTCTTGTCGCCAAGAGGAGTGACCGTGCCGTCCTCGGTCATGGCAAGGAACTTACCTTTATTTGCTATACCCGAAGAGGGATGTACAGAGAAATCGCGGTGATGCATCTCGTAGAGCACCGCATCATTGATGGCTTTCAGAGTCGGGCCTTTGTCGTTGGCCCATCCTTCGGGAGCCACAGCATCAGCGTCAATTACTGCCGCGCGTTCGCCGTTGATCCCCACAGCTTTGGGCCAGATGCCGGGAGTTTCCTGCAACCATCTGCCATTGTGAAGAATCTGGAAGGTATAGAACATGCCAATCGGGGCGGGGGAGACCGCAGCAACCCACGTTCCGCTTTCACCCTTTTTCATATCAATGGTTCTCACGGCATCGCCGCCCCGGGCATTCTTATAAAGTCTCAGCTTAACCGCATCCGCCTCAGGTGACCACAAACGGAATTTAGCTTCATGGCCGGATAGTGTCAATCCGAGGTCGTTGCCACGGTATTCCGGGAACGAAGCATAGCGGGCATCGGGCGATACCGCGTCATCAGCCTTAACTGTCATCGCGCCAAACTGTGGCGAAAAGGCACACGTGGCGAACACGGAGCCCAGACAAAGGTTGGTCATCAGGTTTTTCATTATAAAATCTGTATAAATGTAAGTAAAAACTTTTTATTAATTTCCGACATGGTGTGGCGCAATCTGCCACACATAAGCTAATCCACTCTTTTTCATTTGCAAATATAGCTTTTTCATTCCAAAAGTGCAAAAATCGTTTGGATTGGCTATACAATTGAGAAAATTTGTCACAAATGCAGCCTCAATATCTAACTAAAAACTAATGCCAAATAGCAAATTTGTCAAATCTTTTTACGTCTGATTCGAAAATTTGCGCTATCTTTGCACCCTAAAACATAAAATAGTTGACATTTTTTTACCTGCATGTCTGTCCGTCAAAAAGGCTTGGATACTCCATCCTTGCGGAACCGAATGCCGATTAAGAAGATTTATGAAACTGGATCACGTCACTCTTGATTTGGTCTTCGAAACAAGTTGGGAAGTGTGCAACAAAGTGGGCGGCATCTATACGGTGCTCTCAACCAAAGCTCAGACACTTCAGAACCTGTACAAAGACAAAGTGATATTTATCGGACCGGACGTATGGTCTGAGACTTCCCCCTCCCCATATTTTACTGAAGTGCCCTCGTTGTTACGCCAATGGAAAGACAAAGCGGAACTTCCCTTCGGCATTTCTGTCAGAGTAGGGCGATGGAACATTCCCGGCAAACCCGTTGTGGTTCTTGTCAAATTCGACGGGATGTTCCAGGCCAAGGACTCGTATTACGGTGAAATGTGGGAACGTTTTGGGGTAGACTCCCTGCACGGCTACGGCGATTACGACGAAGCATGCTGCTTTGCACTTGCCGCCGGTATTGTCATCGAAAGCATCTGCAACCACAAGCGTCTGCGCCACAAGAACGTGCTTGCGCATTTTGACGAGTGGACAACTGGCATGGGCCTGCTGTACACCCGCTGGAAACTTCCCTATGTTGGCACAATTTTCACAACCCACGCCACATCCATAGGCCGAAGCATATGCGGTAACGGCAAGCCCCTTTACGACTATCTCCCCGCCTACAACGGTGACCAGATGGCACAGGAGCTCAACATGCAGTCAAAGCATTCACTGGAAAAAGCCGCCGCACATAATGCCGACTGTTTCACCACAGTCAGCAACATCACGGCCATTGAATGCGAACAACTGCTCGACCGCCGTCCAGATGTGGTGACTCCCAACGGCTTTCAGGGCGACCTCGCACCGGTAAAGGTGAAAGCCAAACGCGCACGCCAAACAGCTCGCGAGGCTCTGCTGAATGTAGTATCTGCCCTGACCGGACAAGCGTCGGCCCCCGACACATTCATAATTGCGACCTCCGGACGCTGCGAATACCGCAACAAGGGGATAGACATTTTTCTCGATGCCGTGAAACAACTGGAGAACGTTCCGGCCTCAAAACCGGTACTCGCGTTCATCCTTGTTCCCGCATGGATGAAGCAGCCCCGGCAGGACCTCAACGCAGCGCTTGCCGCAGGCAATGCCAAACCGAATGCCCCCCTGGCAGAACCCTACATCACACATGAACTCAACAATCCTGACCACGATGCCATCCTCAACCGCATCCGGCAGCTGCAGTTCAACCGCAACACCGATGCAAAGGTACAGGTTGTCTACATCCCCTGCTATCTCAACGGCAACGACGGAGTGCTTGATATGGATTACTACGATGTGCTTTGCGGGTTGGATGCCACAGCATTCCCGTCATACTACGAACCCTGGGGATACACCCCCCTTGAAAGCGTGGCGTTCGGCATCCCAACCGTCACAACCTCACTTTCCGGATTCGGACAATGGATTCTTGAATCGTCAAAGAGCGACTTTGCTGTCAGCGGTGTTGAAGTAATTCCGCGTGGCGATTCAAATTACAGCGACGTGGTTAATGCGCTTGCAAACGACATGCGAACTCTGGCAAATGCGACCGACGAATATCGCGAACGCGCCTCTAAGGCCGCACGCGACACAGCTGACAAGGCCGAATGGAACTACTTCATCACATATTATATAGAAGCGTTCCGCAAAGCCCTGTCTGCAGCCGACCGGCGACGCGTAAACTGACCGGAAGCAGCAGACACACGACATAAACAAGATGTCACAACTATATTGAAATAGAAATTATATCGTATCTTTACAAGCTACAACATGAAACTTCAAGTTAGCAACACAAACGCCCCAGCGTGGCGCGACCTTACGGTAACATCCGATCTCCCCTCAAAGCTCAAACACCTTGAGGAGATTGCCAAAAACCTCTGGTGGGTATGGAACAGCGAGGCAAAAGCTCTGTTCCGCGACCTCAACCCCGACATGTGGCGCAGCTCGGGTGAAAACCCCGTGATCCTGCTGCAGCACCTCTCATCCGAACGTCTGGACGAAGTGATTGCCGATCCCGAAATGATGGAGCGCATCGAACATGTCTACAAATCGTTCAAGGACTACATGTCCAAGCCCATGCGCACCGATATCCCTTCGGTTTCCTATTTCTCGATGGAATACGGCCTGTGCAACGCCCTGAAAATCTATTCGGGCGGTCTTGGCGTACTGGCAGGCGACTATATCAAGGAGGCTTCCGACAGCTGCGTCCCCATGACTGCCGTAGGTTTCCTCTACCGCTTCGGCTACTTCACACAGTCGCTCAGCGTGGATGGTCAGCAGATTGCAAACTATGAGCCGCAGAACTTCAACCAGCTTCCCCTCGAGCAGGTTATGGAAGAGAACGGCCGCCCCATGATTGTGGAGGTACCTTATCCCGGCCGCACTATCTACAGCCACGTATGGCGTGTGAATGTAGGCCGCATGAAGCTCTATCTGATGGACACCGACTTCGACATGAACTCGGAATTCGACCGTGTGATTACCCATCAGCTCTATGGCGGTGACTGGGAAAACCGTATCAAGCAGGAATACCTGCTCGGCATCGGCGGTATCCTCATGCTCAAGAAACTCGGCATCAACAGCCAGCTCTATCACTGCAACGAAGGCCACGCCGCTCTGCTCAACCTCCAGCGCCTGGTTGACTACGTGCAGGAACAGCACCTCGACTTCAATGTCGCACTCGAACTGGTGCGCGCATCGAGCCTCTACACCGTTCACACCCCCGTTCCCGCAGGTCACGACTACTTCGACGAAGGCCTGTTCGGCAAATACATGGGTGAATATCCCCAGAAACTCGGCATCTCGTGGAACGACCTCATGAACATGGGCCGCGAGAACCCCAACACCAACGAACGTTTCTCTATGAGCGTGTTCGCGCTCAACACATGCCAGGAAGCCAACGGTGTAAGCTGGCTCCACGGCGAAGTGTCGAAAAAAATGTTCGCCGGCATCTGGAAAGGCTACAACTGGCAGGAAAGCCATGTAGGCTACGTGACCAACGGCGTTCACATGCCCACCTGGGCCGCATCCGAATGGAAGGAATTCTACTGGGAGAAACTCGGTCCGAAAGTGTTCGAGCACGCCGATGATCCTGAAAACTGGAAGGGCATCTTCAAAGTGAAGGATGAAGAGATCTGGAACATGCGATGCACCCTCAAGAACAAGTTCATCAACTTCGTAAAACGTGACTTCAAGGCTAAGTGGCTTGCCAACCAGGGCGACCCCTCGGCTGTAATGAAAATCGTAGACAAAATCAACCCCAACGCGCTCATCATCGGCTTCGCACGCCGTTTCGCCACATACAAACGCGCACACCTGCTGTTCACCGACCTCGAACGTCTCTCCAAGATTGTCAACAACGAGCAGTTCCCCGTGCAGTTCGTATTCTCAGGGAAGGCTCACCCCGCCGATGGTGCTGGCCAGGGCCTTATCAAGCGCATCATGGAAATCTCGCGCATGCCTGAGTTCCTCGGCAAAATCATTTTCCTTGAAGACTACAACATGATTGTTGCCAAGCGCCTTGTTACCGGCGTTGACATCTGGCTGAACACCCCCACACGTCCTCTCGAGGCATCCGGTACCTCCGGCGAAAAAGCCGAGATGAATGGTGTGCTCAACTTCTCCGTGCTCGACGGATGGTGGTACGAAGGCTATCGCTTCAACGAGAAAGCCGGATGGGCTCTCACCGACAAGCGCACCTACACCGACCAGGCCCAGCAGGACAAGCTCGATGCAGCAACCATCTACTCAATGCTTGAGAACGAGATTATCCCGCTGTACTTTGCAAAGAACTCGAAAGGCTACTCGCCTGAGTGGGTACAGTACATCAAACGCTCCATCGCCGACATCGCGCCCCACTTCACAATGAAGCGCATGATTGAGGACTACATCCATCGCTTCTACGAAAAAGAGGCTGACCGCTCCACCAAGCTCCTTGCCAACAACTGTGCCCTTGCAAAGGAAATCGTAGCATGGAAAGAGAAAGTGGCTGCTGCATGGGACGGCATCAAAGTGTTCGACATCGAAGCTTCCGATCTCACCAACTCAACCACCGGCCACGATTTCGCAGTCCGCGCAATCATCGACACCAACGGCCTGGGCAAAGACCTTGCACTCGAACTCGTTGTGTACAAGAAAGAGGACGGCACAGAAAACTTCTGCTACACCAAGCAGTTCAACGTGGTTAAGGAAGAAGGCAATGTGCTCACATATCAGCTCAATATGAAGCTGAAGGATGCAGGTGTATTCCGCTATGGCTATCGCCTCTATCCCTCTAACCCCAACCTGCCTCACCGCATGGACTTCGCCTACACACGCTGGATCTGATAAGATTCAATCCTGATACACGCTAAACGGCGGTGAACCGGATGTCCGGTTCACCGCCGTTTTGATTCCTAAAAAAGGCGTTATGCCGACAAATTTTATGGCGTCATGTCAAAATGTATGATTGGGGAAAAACGCTCAATTCTTATTACAGAATAGGGGCTACTGTTTTTGTGTTATCGTTCTCTCCTTATTCACACAGGCTTACGCCGTCTATATCGGCAATACGGCGGGAGATGGATGGCAGATTGTCGGTGGGAAGAGCCACCGTCATGGAGCATGTGTTGTCGAACAGTTGCGACTGAATCTGAAGTCCCGCGGACTTCACCACCTTCATGACATCGTTCATGGCCATATAAGGGAACGTGAACGTCAGTGAGCCCATCTCACTTCGTGACTCGATTGAAGCAGCCTCTATAGCCAGACGGGCGCCCTGCCGGTAAGCCGCGATAAGTCCGGAAGTTCCCAGTTTTATCCCTCCGAAATATCTGACAACCACCACTACCACATTCGTAAGCGAGAATGAATTAATCTGCCCGAGAATGGGCTTGCCGGCCGTGCCTGACGGTTCGCCGTTATCGCTCGACTGAAACTCCATGCGTTCAGCGCCGATCATATAGGCCCAGCAGACATGCCTGGCATCAAAAAAACGCTTGGCGTACTCCTTGATTATGGCCTTGGCCTCATCGGCTGTGTCAACCGGATGTATAAAGGAGAGGAATTTGCTTTTCTGCTCGGTAAACGACACCTCGGCCGGAGCGGATATGGTAAGATAATCCATCTGCGCGATATTTCAGTTTCACTCAATTGAGCCACGGGGGAAAGCGTCTATAAACGACCCCGGAGTGGCATTGATAATCGTTATTCCGCATCTTGAGGCATATGCATTGATTTTGTGATAGGAAGCAAACGCAATCGTCATGCTTTCGAGCACCTGATGCAATTTCAAATCAAGATAGGTGCGGTTTATGCGCTCCACCTCATGCGAATCCTCCTTATAGAAATGAGGCTGAACGGACACGACCCTGTTATCGGAATCGACATCAAGCGTCTTGAGCCATGAATGATCAGCCCCAAGGATATAGATTTTCTTATAACCCAGCCATATCCCGATCATAATGGAGGGGACGAGCACATTTCTCGGACGTGGCATTCCCAGACGGCAACGGAAAAGGAAGTTTTCAAGCCATTTCCAGCCTTCCGCTGCCAAAAAATTGAAGCCTTCTATCGAGATCATACTGTTGTCAATCATCCGGGCCACAGATCTGCGGCTTTTGGCAGGAACAAACAATGTCATCGGCCAGTCCACAGCTTTAAGAGAACCTAATAATGCTGCTACATTTTTATCCCCGACATTCCGAAAAAAATGCGGGTCGGCAAGGACATAATATTTCGGCCTGACCATCCGGAATTCCGGTGTATTGGCAGCAAAATTAACCGCCAACGTATCAGACTGCTTCAATAATCCCAGATTATTGTCAAGGTTCGTGCGCAACGACGGCCCGTTACCCATTATATACAGCGGTTTGTCACCTGCATGCCCGTTAGCCCCGTTGCGGGCAATCGGACAATACCTTGCCTGAAGGGCAATCTTGGCCAATGTTTTTATGCTGTCAGACAGTGTTGCGGACATAAATCGTAAGAACTGAAATATCCCGTGGTTTTAACCGGGAATGATATAAAATCGGGGAATAATAGTGCAAACTTAATAAATTCTCACTAATTTTGCCAATTAATAGCAGCGTTAAGAGTATGTTTGATTGGATGGAACGACTGCCAGTCAGTCTAAGTTTGTGTCTGATTCGGACATACTGTGTGTTGAATGAGAACGTTGCGGAACCCGCCGTGGGCAATGTCCATGGCAGCCACAACAGCAACAAAAGCAGAATCAAATGGCCGAAAACAACGAGCTAAGAATAGATGTCGGGGAAGTGATACGCACGCGGGCACCACGGCTGGCGCGTTTCTTGCCTGGCAGCATTATCCGTTGGTTGGAGCGCCTGATATGCCAACCTGAGCTGAACCGTCTGCTTGAGGAGAATGCCGGGAAAAAGAACGGAGCGTTCTGCAAGGGCGTTCTTGATTCTCTTGATATAACAGTAAAACTGGCCCATCAGGAGCGACTTCCGGCCAAGAGTCACCGTAGAGTTGTATTCGTGTGCAATCATCCGCTCGGCGGTCTTGACGGCATAACCCTGATACACCTCATCGAAAGTCATTTTGGCGGACAGGTGTGGTTCATTGTCAACGACCTGCTGATGGCAGTCAAGCCTCTTGAAGGGGTGTTTCTCCCGATAAATAAGTTCGGCAAGCAGTCGCGCGCAACCTACAAAGCTATAGATGAAGCCTTTGCAGGCAATGACCCCATAATAATATTTCCAGCAGGATTGTGCTCTCGCCTAAATACGGCTGACGCTAACGACAAAAAACGACCGACAATTTCCGATCTGGAATGGCACAAGATGTTTGTGAACAAATGTGCAACGTATAAACGTGACATTGTGCCATTGTTCTTCAGCGGCCGGAATTCCATGGACTTCTACAAAAAGGCTCGTCTACGGAAACGGCTCGGAATCAAATTCAATCTGGAGCAGATTCTGCTTCCACGCGAAATGATCGGGAGCCGAGGCGCAACATACACCGTGGTTGTGGGCAACACACGACCATACGCAACAATCGAAGCGGGCCATAATGCCGACAGATATGCCGACAGCATAAAGGCGGAGGTATATCGGTTGGCCGATGAAGTTGCTCCTCAATCTCACCAGAACATATAATCCTCCACGTATAACACTCCACGCTATATGGCGCAAGATATAATAGAACCGATTGCAGTTGAACTGATTGAAAAAGAACTTGCATCATCATCGATGTTGCGTACCACGAACAAAGGCAATAACGAAATCTATATTGCCGACGGCCGCCACGCACCCAACCTCATGCGCGAAATAGGACGTCTGCGTGAGATTGCTTTCCGTACGGCAGGAGGGGGTACGGGCAAAGATTGCGACATCGACAGTTTTGACCTTATGGATCCACCTTGCCGGCAGCTCATTGTCTGGGATCCGGACAACAAGGCCATTCTTGGCGGCTACCGGTTCATTTTAGGGAAAGACATCAGAATGAACCCAGACGGGACACCGCGCATAGCCACTTCGCATATGTTCCGGTTCTCGCAGGATTTCATCAAAAACTATCTACCATATACCATTGAGCTCGGACGCTCGTTTGTTCGGCTCGAATATCAGTCATCCAAGGCCGGAGCAAAAGCTATTTTTGCCCTCGACAATCTTTGGGACGGACTGGGAGCACTGACTGTGCTGCATCCTGAGATACGCTATCTGTTCGGAAAATTCACCATGTACCCCAGTTACGACAAGGAATGCCGCGACATGCTGCTATACTTCCTGCGCAAACATTTTCCGGACAATGACAAACTGGCCGCACCATTCGCGCCACTCCCGCACGACTTTGCGGATGACCGTTTCAGCCAATTGTTCCCCGGATCCAATTTCAAAGAGGACTACCGCATTCTCAACGGACTCATACGTGAACACGGCATAAACATCCCACCGCTGGTAAACGCATATATGGGGCTGTCGCCGACAATGAAAATTTTCGGCACCGCAATTAACGATGAGTTCGGCAACGTGGAAGAGACGGGCATTTTCGTTACTATCGAGGATATATTCGAAGAAAAGAAGCAACGACACATCGAGTCATTCAACACGGCAGAATATAACGATGCCAGCTCCAGCGCATCAACATGCGACCTATAGCCACCACACGCAAGTAACACCTGACCAACATCATTATGCACTTAAAAAACAATATCCTGACCAAAGGTATCGGTCTCCTGATTTTCGCATCATCATATGCGAATGGCGGTTGCCTTGCGGCAGAGCCATACTCAATTGACTGGCATGCCGACTTCATAGCATCCGGATCCACGGGACAGATGGCACCATATTACATCGCATCCAACCGGCACGGAATTCTGACACAAGGCAAAAATGCCATACTCAGGGCTGGTGTCAGCCGGTCTGTCGACACGGACAAACGGTTCAGCTACGGATTTGCTGCGGATGTTCTCACCGGCTACAGCAACTCCACCGACTATCTGAGGTTTTCAGACGAACAATGGGTCATTAATCCGCAGCATCCCCCGCGCATATGGTTGCAACAGCTTTATGGGGAAATAAAATACAGAAGTTTGTTCATCACTGTGGGAATGAAAGAGCATCAATCGGCGTTGCTGAATTTCAGACTCAGCAGTGGAGACCTTACCGAAAGCGGAAACGCACGGCCCATTCCGGAAGTGAGAGCGGGGTTCATCGATTTTCAGGATATACCGTTCACCAACGGATGGATGCAGATTCAAGGAGAGATTTCATATGGGAAATTCACCGATAACAAATGGATTCGCAACCATTTCAACCATTTCGGCGACCATATGAACCAGGGCGCACTCTACTCTTACAAACGCTGCTATTTCCGCACCAAGCCCTCCAAGCCGTTGTCCGCCACTTTCGGCATGCAGGTAGGTGCCATATTCGGTGGCACCTCCGATTATTACATGAACGGCCAGATTTACCGGACCAAACAGTTTTCCCGCAACCTGAAGCAATGCTTAAAGATGCTTATCCCAACAGACGGTGGCCAAGAGTATTACTCAGGAAGCACACTTGGCTCATGGGACATAATGCTGCGATACAAGCTGCGCAATGGCTTTGAACTTAAAGGCTACATGCAGAAACCTTGGGAGGACGGATCCGGCATAGGTTTCCTGAATGGATTCGATGGACTGTGGGGACTGGAACTCGCCACCAGCCGCAAGGGGATTGTATCCGGGGCAGTTATCGAGTATATTGATTTCACAAATCAGTCAGGACCTACACACTGGGATCCGGACGATTTCCCAGGCACCACCGTCACATCACGTGCTGAAGGTGGCGACAACTATTACAACAACCACGAATACAACGGCTATCAGAACTACGGAATGTCGATAGGCACACCCTTCAATGTGTCGCCGATATACAACCGCAACGGCACATTGCTTTTCAGCCATAACCTTGTGAGAGGTTTTCACATCGGAGTGGAGGGCAACATCACCGGCAATCTGGATTACAGGCTCATGGGCGGTTACCGTAAAAGCTGGGGTACAGACCTTGTGCCGCTCATAGATCCGGAAACCGACACCTCCTTCATGGCCGAAGTGACATATAATGTCCCGCAGATCAAAGGTCTGCAAATCAATGCACAATTCGCCCTTGATCACGGAACGCTATATGGGAATAACACAGGCGGCTGCGTAACTGTCAGCTATCGTGGACTTTTAAATCTTTGATGGATTGTAGCACAAATAAGAATCATTCCGAATGACAACATCATACAGAACTTGTAAATCACTGATTGCAGTAGCCATAGGATTCCTGCTGCTTTCTGTTCTTGGAGGATGCACACGCAATAACGGCGATATAGGCATCCTGTTCGGCACATGGCAATTGAACCAGATTGACACTGACAATGTTCCTGATACAGATTATGAACGCAACATTTTCTGGAAATTCCAGAATGATCTCATACAGCTAACGAGGGTCTATCCTGAGGCTGTCACACCGGGATATTCATATGTGATAGGTACATGGAATGAGGATAACGGCTACCTTTTTCTGAATTTCACTCACCACGACGGCGATCCGGAAGGGGAGAATGACCGTTACCAGCCATTCCCTGAAATGCATCTGCCATACGGCATCGTATCGGCATTGCAGATAGAGAAAATGACCTCATCGGAAATGGTACTCCATTTCACATCGCCCGACGATGGCCAACGTTATACCTACCATCTTTCAAAACGATAATCTCTTACAACAAATATCCATGTCACGAAATATCAAACACGCACTTGTCACCGGCGCCGACGGTTTCATCGGCTCACACCTTGTTGACCTGCTCCTTTCGCAAGGCATAAAAGTAAGGGCCTTGAGCCAGTATAACTCATTCAACAACTGGGGATGGCTCGAAGGGAACCATCATCCCGGCCTTGAAGTAGTATGCGGCGACGTGCGCGATGCTGCGTTCTGCCGACATATCGCACGCGATGTCGACACGATTTTTCATCTGGCTGCCCTCATTGCAATTCCCTACAGTTATGTGGCCCCGGAAAGTTATGTCGACACAAACATTACCGGTACGCTCAACATGTGCCAGGCCGCAAAGGACTGCGGTACAAGCAGAATAATCGTCACCTCCACCTCCGAGGTGTACGGCACCGCACAGTATGTTCCTATCGATGAAAAGCATCCCCGTCAGCCACAGTCGCCCTATTCGGCCACAAAAATAGGTGCTGATGCCATTGCCAAAAGTTTTTACAATGCTTTCGGATTGCCGGTTGTAATCGCACGCCCGTTCAACACTTATGGCCCGAGGCAAAGTGCCCGTGCCATTATCCCCACAATCATATCGCAGATTGCGAACGGCGCCAAAGAGATAAAAGTAGGCGATCTTTCGCCGACACGCGATTTCAATTTCGTGGAGGACACCTGCCGTGGCTTCCTGACACTTGCCACAACCGACGGGCTGGAAGGAGAGGAGATAAATATTGCTACAGGAACCGAGATATCAATGAAGGAAACACTCCAGCTCATCGCAGAACTCATGAACTCTGATGTACGGTATGTGGTGGATCCCGACCGCATACGTCCAGCCAAAAGCGAAGTGTTCAGACTGTGTGGCGACAATACAAAAATCACAACACTGACCGACTGGCGCCCGCAGGTGACGCTTCGTGAAGGCCTGAAGCGGACGATAGAGTGGCTTACACAGCCGACAAATCTCGCCACATGCAAATCCGACATCTACAACCGCTGACAGCCGTTGTGCACAATGAAATTCCAGGATTAATAATCCCGATTAATACCGACAGAATGAAACAGGCAGTCAACATAATGTTTCTCGGGGGAGCTAAAAGAGTCTCCATGGGAAGAATGCTCATAGCAGCCGGGGCACAACTGGGCATGGACGTAAATCTGTTCAGCTACGAGCTCTCGCGGGAGGTGCCTGTAGCCTCAATTGCAACCGTCATACCTGGACGCCGATGGTCCGACCCCAATCTTTCGGAACATATGCACTCGGTTGTCGAGGAAAACGCTATTGACATTATCATACCCTTTGTAGATCCCGCAGTTGAAATCGCTATACGCTACTGTGCTTCAGATCCCACCGTCTGGACACCGGGGAGCAATGCTGAAATGGCCCGGCTGATGTTCAACAAGACGGAAGCCGATTCATTGTTCCGCCAGCTCGGCATACCGGTACCCGAGGCCGCTGACTCATGCAACTCTGATTGCCAAATCATAGCCAAGCCACGCTTCGGCTCGGCATCAAAGGGGTTGCGTATTCTTACGCATGACGAATACATGCAGTTTTCATTGCAAGAGGAATCGACTGAATTCCTGTGTCAACGCTACATAGAGAATCGAACGGAATACACCGTTGACTGCTACGTCACCAAAAACGATGAAATCATATGTGCCGTTCCGCGTATCCGTATGGAAGTGGCGGGGGGAGAGGTGGTGACAACCCAGACCATACATGACGAGGAGATTCAACGGCTCAGCCACAGTCTGCTGCGTCAGCTGAAACTTACAGGGCCGGTCACATTGCAGTTCCTGCGCGAGGTCTGTCCCGACGGGAGCAGCGGAAAAGCCATGCTGATGGAAGTTAATCCACGTCTGGGCGGTGGCGCCGTATGCGCTGTCCACGCCGGAGCCGATATTCCGCTGTTTATCCTCAAGGAATACGCCGGCAAACAGATAGGACAATGCCGCAACTGGGAGGACGTCAGGATATGTCGCTACATGCAGGAGATTGTATTCCGTCATTAAAACCGCTTATTGATTATCCGATGAAGAAAGTCATAATAATCGCAGAAGCCGGCGTAAATCATAATGGCGACTACAACCGCGCCGTTGAGATGATTCATGCCGCAAAACTGGCCGGAGCCGACTATGTCAAATTCCAGACAGCAGTGCCGGAACTGGTGATATCCACCATTGCGCCGAAAGCCGAATACCAGAAAGAGAATACCGGCACAAGCGAAAGTCAACTGGAAATGTGCCGGAAAATACATCTGAAATTGTCCGACTACAAATCGCTGGCCGAGATATGCCGCAACGAGGGTATCGGATTCATGTCCACGCCCTTCGATCTGGTCTCCATCGACTGCCTTGCACCTCTTGGAATGGATTATTGGAAGATACCTTCAGGTGAAATAACCAACCTTCCATATCTGCGCAAGATAGGGGAGAAGGGTGAACGAGTAATCCTTTCAACCGGGATGTGCGAATTAGCTGAGATTGACGAAGCCTTGCATGTTCTTGAAAAGGCAGGCACACCGAGGAATCTTGTGACCCTACTGCACTGCAACACCCAGTATCCCACCCCCATGGCGGATGTCAACCTGCGTGCGATGAGCGAACTGCGCAATCTCGGAGTCGGGTCGGTGGGCTATAGCGATCATACAGTAGGAATCGAAGTTCCGGTTGCAGCGGTAGCTATGGGCGCACAAGTTATCGAGAAGCATTTCACCCTTGACAAATCGTTGCCCGGTCCGGACCATGTAGCCTCATTGAATCCCGAGGAGCTTACCGCGATGGTAAAAGCCATCCGCAACATTGAAACAGCCCTTGGCAACGGCAAAAAAACGGTGAGCGACTCAGAACGTCCTAATATCGTGGTAGCCCGCAAAAGCATAGTAGCAGCAAGAGACATAAAATGCGGCGAGATATTCACCGAAGAGAATATTACGGTGAAACGCCCTGGCAACGGCATCACACCCATGCTGTGGGATTCGGTGCTCGGGCAAAAGGCTATGCACGACTTTCAGGCGGATTCTTTGATAGAACTTCCTTAAAAACGAAGGTTTTGCATACTCCCAAAATGCATGGACGCACAGACCGTGTGTCCCCACTGTGTTGACCGGAATTCAGCAGTTCTGCAACCATCTCGTGAACCTTCCTTCAACAAACATTGTTATTAACAGAAATGCCGGTCAGAGCCGGCATAGCC
>DBFWRP010000431.1:0-4484 GCA_048222005.1 Muribaculaceae bacterium
CCCCTGCTGTGTGCGAGGCTTACCACAAACCTCTCCCCCTGATAGTGATTTCGGCGGACCGGCCGGAAGAATGGATTGACCAGGCCGACAGCCAGACCATGAGGCAGCCCGACGCACTGTCAAATTTCGTAAAACTATCCGTGGATATGAAAGCGGAGCCGGCCGAGGAGGAGCAGAAATGGCTATATACCCGCCGATTGAACGAAGCTCTTGATTGCGCTCTCGCCGGATGTCCCGGTCCGGTTCATATCAATATCCGGATTTCCGAGCCGCTGACCGCTCAGGCGGAATATCACAACGAGCAATTCCACCGCATTTCGGTTGTCACGCCTCCCGAAAAAGTATCCACAACTACAGCACGCGCCCTTGCTAACGATGTCAGACAGAAAAACATCCTGATTGTCGCAGGTTTTGGCGCACCGGATGCAGCTCTGAACAAGGCCATATCCACCCTTGGCCGGCTGCCTAATGTGGTTGTACTCGCCGAAAGTCTCTCAAACCTGCATTCAGACGACGTGCTGCAGGTATCCGACAGCCTGTTTTCCGGCATATCCGCTGAGAAGTCTGCCGGTTTTGTGCCTGACCTGCTGATAAGCTTCGGGGGCGCCATAGTGTCGGCTCCGCTGAAACGGTTTCTGCGTCAGGCCGACATAGCGGAGCATTGGCATGTGGGGACTGAACGGAACCTCATCGATACATACCGACATCTCTCCACGGCAATACAGATTTCGGCCCCGGCTTTTTTCCCCCGCTTCGCCGGCGCCCTCAATTTCCTTAATAAAAACTGCGCCGGGATAAGCCAGTTCAAAAAAAACTGGATTGATATAGCAAACCGGCGTAGCGTAGTGCTTTGGCATAAGCTGCAGGCTGCCCCTTGGAATGTAGCTACAGCTATAGCTCACGTGATAGAGGCAGCTCCGATTTCAGGCATGAATCTGCAACTGAGCAACGGGCTGGCCGTACGCGTGGCGTCAATGTCATGCCTGGACAAGTTTCACCGGGTGGATTGCAACCGTGGTGTGAGCGGCATAGACGGCTCGACCTCAACTGCCGTAGGCGCCTCACTGGCATACAAGGGGGGAGACACATTGCTGATAACCGGCGACATGAGTTTTCAGTATGATCTTGGCGCTCTTGCCAGCAACTACCTTACCTCAAAGCTGCGCATTGTGCTGCTGAACAACGGCGGCGGGGGAATTTTCAAATACATAAAGACCACGCGCTCGCTTCCGGAAGTCGACAGTCTTTTCCGGTGCCATCTGAATCTGGATGCAAAAGCCATAGCCAGCGCGTTCGGCCTTCAATATCATCATGCCGACTCTTATGAGTCATTGCAGGACGCCGTACCCGCATTTTTCGCCGGGCCAGGACCAGCAATACTCGAAATTGCCACAGACGCCGGGACTGATGCCGCTGTGCTCACCGAAACGAATACCAATAATTGACCAACCGAAACTAAAGTATATTACAATATGAGAGAATGGAAAAAAATAAAGGACTACGAAGATATCCTGTTTGAACAATATAAAGGGATTGCCAAAATCACCATCAACCGCCCCGAAGTTTACAACGCGTTCCGTCCGAAAACCAACTTCGAGATGCTTGACGCAATGAACTATTGCCGCGGCGCAGCCGATATAGGCGTAATCATCCTGACTGGCGCCGGCGACAAGGCATTCTGTTCCGGTGGCGACCAGCACTACAAGGGGCTTGGTGGCTATGTGGACGCCGACGGCACTCCGCGCCTTAATGTGCTTGAGTTGCACCGCGCCATCCGTTCCATTCCCAAGCCTGTGATCGCCATGGTCAACGGCTACTCCATCGGTGGCGGCAACGTGCTGAATGTGGTATGCGATCTTTCAATCGCCTCTGAAAATGCCCGTTTCGGCCAGACCGGCCCAAAGGTTGGAAGTTTTGATGCCGGGTTCGGCTCATCATATCTTGCACGCTGCGTCGGCCAGAAAAAAGCACGCGAAATCTGGTATCTGTGCCGCCAATACACCGCCGCCGAAGCCCTCGAAATGGGCATGATCAATGCCGTGGTACCATTCGATCGTCTGGAAGATGAAACTGTGGAATGGTGCGAGACCATCCTGAAGCGTTCACCCATGGCCATACGCATGATCAAACGCGCCCTAAACGCCGAACTTGACGGCCAGGCGGGCCTGATGGAATTTGCAGGCGACGCCACCCTGCTTTATTACCTCATGCCGGAAGCTCAGGAGGGCAAGAATGCCTTCCTTGAAAAACGCGACCCAGATTTCGACCAGTTCCCCAAATTCCCGGGATAAATACCTGACAATGCTGACTGCTGATTTCGAACCATACACACTCCGCTTCAAGCAGATTGCAATCACCTCACGCAGCAGAATGAAAGTGAAGGAAACTTTCATTCTGCGCGTTAACGACACAGATACCCCCGAGGTCACCGGCATCGGGGAGTGTGCCTTGTTCAAAGGCCTAAGCGCAGAGGACACGCCGTCGTATGTCGACCACTTGAAAAGCTTCTGCAGCAACCCATCGGCCGATGCGCTGCCTGAAATATCGTCTATCCGGTTCGGATACGAGACGGCCATGCTGTCGCTCAACGCTCGTGGAAGTTCCAGGCTGATAGAATCGGCGTTCACCACACAGTCCTCCCCCATTCAGATCAACGGACTGATATGGATGGGGACAAAGCAGAAGATGTGCGCCCGTATTGCCGAAAAACTTGATGCCGGATTCCGATGCGTAAAGCTCAAGATCGGGGGCATCAACTTTGATGACGAGGCGGAACTGTTGGCCAACATCCGCAGGGAGTTTCCATCCGGCAGCATCGAACTTCGGCTCGACGCAAACGGAGCTTTCACCCCACAAAACGCTTTAGACCGGCTCAACAGGCTCTCGGAGTTCGACATACACTCCATAGAGCAACCCATCAAAAGCGGACAATGGGCGGAAATGGCCCGACTGTGCCGGCTGTCACCTATCCCGATAGCCCTGGACGAGGAGCTGATAGGATTTCATTCCGACAACTTCAAGACACATCTGCTCGACACCATATCGCCGGCCTACATCATCCTCAAGCCATCGCTATGCGGAGGTTTTGAGGAATCTGACAGATGGATTTCCCTGGCCGGACAACGCAATATAGGCTGGTGGGCCACCTCGGCGCTCGAATCAAACATCGGTCTCAATGCCATAGCCCAGTGGGTAGCGCGCTATAATCCCACCATGCCGCAAGGACTTGGCACAGGCGCCCTTTACACTAACAATTTCCCGTCGCCTTTGCAACTCGAAGGCGACAACATGTATTACCGTCCATGCAACAGCTGATTGAACACTTCATGGAGCAATGGTGCGACCGCCGGCCATACATCATAGCACACACGTCTGGTTCAACCGGAGCGCCAAAGGAGATAAAACTGCTGAAATCCGACATGATCATGTCGGCACGCGCCACAAATGCCCGGTTCAGCATCAGCAGTCATTCGCATCTTCACCTTACACTGTCACCTGCATATATAGCGGGGAAAATGATGATTGTGCGTGCACTGGAAGCCGGCTGCGACCTAACGTACGAAGCGCCATCAAACCACGGGCTGCTCTCCACCGATTACGGTGACATCGACCTGCTCGCCATCGTACCGTCGCAATGCAGTCAACTGCTCGCCAATCCTATTGCACGTAAGCGCCTGCATAACGTGATTATAGGGGGAGCGGCCATCAGTCATGCCACAGAACAGGCACTGCTGTCTGCGCCCTGGAACTCCTACGCCACATACGGCATGACCGAAACCTGCAGTCACGTGGCCCTAAGGCGCATGGGAACCGATGCCTATACGGCCATGCCTGGCATACGGTTTTCCACCGACCACCGCAATTGCCTCAGAATAAACGCACCGCAATTCAGTTTCCGTCAGCTTCAGACCAACGACATTGTCGACCTCCTTTCGCCACAATCATTCATCTGGAAAGGACGTTACGACAATGTCATCAACAGCGGTGGCATAAAAATATTCCCGGAGCAACTTGAAGCCAAACTCCAGCCCTACATAAGCCATCCGTTCTTTATCGGTGGTGTCCCTCACCCCACATGGGGAACTGCCGTTGAACTGATTGTCGAACTGCCCGACGCCAAAGCAGCCGATCCTGGTGAACTCGAACTGCAACTACAGGAGATCTGCCGCACACATCTCACTACGGTGGAATGTCCCAAGTCAATTAAATTCACAGCGACACTTCCGCGCACCGCAAATGGGAAAATACGCCGCAACAGCTGATAATCTTCGCAGTACGACTACGCTTATTAAACCATCCGTCTGCGGGCACAAAATTATTTACAGAAAAAACGCATCCACACCCCGCTGAAATTTGCTTAAACCAAAAATTAATTATAAATTTGCACTTCGAAAACGGATGCATACTAAACGTATGGCACACATCCGGAGTGATGCTCGAGTGGCTGAAGAGGCAAACCTGGAAAGTTTGTATACCCCGAAAGG
>DBFWRP010000432.1:0-16291 GCA_048222005.1 Muribaculaceae bacterium
GCTTAAACCATCGATATATTAATCTCATAGTTAGAAAAACCATCATAACGTATTGATTGACTGGTAATATTACTATGTATCTGTGTAAGGAAAGTCGTGAGATTTTCCTTACTTTCTTTCTGTCCGCATGCAAACCGACGGCGCTCGCCATTCCGCATCGCCCGACACACTGGCGCAGCTTGCCGACAACTCCACGAACCGGCGGCGCACACCTCCCACAGCCACACACACCGGCGCATTAAGCGCCCCATCAACCTCCAGGCCTACAAATTCTGCCGCGGCACGGCTTCCGCTGTCGCCACCGAGTGCCAGACGGCCCCTGATGCGCGACGCGAACAGATTTAACATCACGCCGCTCACACATCCGGCAAGGCGCCCGGTGTCGTAGCGCATACGAAGCTCGAAACGCCAGTCGCCGCCGCAATCCACTCGTGCGGTGTCATACAGGCCATTGCCGCAGCATAGCAGCAAGCCCCCTCTCCACATCAGCAGCCTGCTGCAGCCACCGGTTCCAAAATCAACATCCGATGCCTCCAGAACGCCACCATGACTCCACACTCTGACCATACTGCCATCTGTCCTGGCCAACCATATTTCATCCTCGCGGCTATCATAACCCACACCAACCGCGTCGCCCGACACAGCCAGAACGGACAATCGCCCGCCGCAAGCACTCATCAACGCTCCTCCGGCAAGCATAAGGACACACTCCCCATCCGGCATCGACGCACGCCAGAAAGCGCCCCGGTTTCCGACAGGCCGGTCCGTGAGCAGGCGCACACTGTGCACACGGTCGGACGCATCGAGCGTAACCACATGCACCCCGCTCTCCCCTCCGGCAAGCACACGCCGCCGCGAAAAGTCCCAGCTCGCATTTCCACCGGGCATCTCCACAACCGCGCGTATCGGCCCTCCAGTCACACGGCAACAGGAACGCGAACTGCCAAACCTGGCCAACCTCCCCGTAAGCAACACTCCGGGATACGCGGTCATACCGCGCGTCGACTGCGGATTCCGTCCCGCCAACCCTCCCTCAGGCGGGAGGAACGCCCGCAGGGAACCATCGACATAACACGCACAGCCAGCCCCCTTCAGCGGCCATAATTCATAGACACCTGAAAAAACCTTGCGGGATACGCCCGACCCCATCTCAAGCGTCACAGCCATCGAGGTGGCACGTTCATCAGGAAACACCAGCAGGGCCGACAGACCTTCCACATGCATCCCCGTTCCGGACGCAACGGCCACCGCCACCTCATCGTCTCCGTCTCCGCCACCCACAGTCGTTTCCACCACTATGCGCCATTCCTCTCCCGGACTGTCCGACGTGCCGGCTATCATGCACGCCGGCGAGAATCCGTTCTCTGCCTCCACAACCGGGTCGGCGGCCACAAGCAGATCGCCCGCCACACAACATGCCCCATAACTTTCCTTGTCACGCCAGACCTGAGAATGCGCATCCACACTCGGCCCCACACCCTCCTTTCGGAGTGCGAGCAGGCGTTCGCTTGCCGTGGCGGCCGCAAACGGGAACTGATAACTCCCCTGCTCGCGCCACCCGCCATCGGCGAGCGTATCGGCACAACGGCTCCGCAAACGGGCCGACATCCCGACCGACGACCCCAGCACCCCTCCCAGGCGCGCCTTAATAGCCACCGTGCCGTCAGCCCGGCGCGACAAGACTGTAGTGCAACGGCTCTCGCGCCTCACGGGCTCAACCGGCAGCGTGCTCTCCACCACCACACGCCTCACAATCCTGCTCCATGGCCACGCCATCGGCCTGAACCCCTTGAGAACGACATTAAAGGCTGTGGCCGTCATGACTCCGCCCGACATAACGGTAAGAGAGCCGTCGGCAGCCAGCTCATGCTCGCCCGTACACTGGAATCCGCCACCGGCACACGCCAGCACAGCCGGACCGCATGCCACCGTATCGCCCGCAGCATCCTCAAGGCGGAATCTCAGCAACACGGGCTGCAGCAGCATGTTTAGATCGGCGGCCTGCATCCACAGCCCGTCGTAGGCCCGCAGAAGCTGTGCCCCAACAGCGTCGGAATCCACCGGATTGAGCCGGACCGCCGATGGCGATGTCGCCCCCTTCAGGGCGCATCCGGTCACGGGCTCTGAAAGCTGCGCTTCCGACGAGGTCTCGAAATGCAATGGCGGCAGCTCCGGCATGACACCATGCATGGTCACTACCCCGGCAGACGTGTAGGTAAGATACACCGCCCGGCCATGGCGCACCAGCACACGCACCACTCCCGGCTCGACCACATATGCGGCAAGCACGTCACCGGCCACGCTGCCCAGGTCAACAAGGTTGCCCGAAAGCTCATCCCCGGCATACGTTCCGCCTCCAGGCACAACGATAACACCCAGACTCGCCCCATCCTGCATGAGCACTCCGCGCATCCCGGCTCCGGGCATATCGAACTCCGCCACCGGCGCCATCCCGTCCTGACGCAGCCGGGAAGGCGGACTGGCGGCATGCCACACATCCCCCTCACTTTTGCTGCGCCTTGCATTCACACCTTTCACAAGCTCTCCCCTGCGGAGTTCGCTCCATGCACCACGAGCGCCACCCGCCATCGTTTCAGTCCTCATTTTTCGTCCGTTTTTGATTAAGCAGTTTTCATCCGAAGGCTCTTTATGCATTGCACTCATACCGGCAACGCCAGCCAGCTTACAGATTATAAGCATGTACGAGTATGCAAATTTAATGCAACAAGAAATCGGCACGCAGCCCTAAAAATCGCTTTTTCAATAATTTGCGCTCATTTTACCTCACCCCTGCCACAGCCTATTGTTTATTCATGGGAAAACTACTATCTTTGCTCGCAAATGCAACCTTAACTTATAATTTTAACAATCTACTTGTTATCATGGACAACACAACACATCCCGAACGCCGGGTACGTGCCCTCGAGAAAGTGGCAGTCCGCTTCTCCGGCGACTCCGGCGACGGCATGCAGCTTGCCGGCAACATCTTTACGAATGTATCAGCCGGCATGGGTAATTCCGTTTCAACATTCCCCGATTATCCCGCTGAAATCCGCGCCCCGCAGGGATCGCTTGGCGGCGTGAGCGGATTCCAGGTTAGTGTAGGCTCGGGCGTACACACCCCGGGCGACGAATGCGATGTGCTGGTAGCCATGAATCCGGCCGCCCTCAAGCAGAGCTACAAATTTCTCAAACCCGGAGGTGTAATCATCATCGACATCGATGCCTTCAAGCCCGAGGGTCTGAAAAAAGCCCTGTTCGAAACCGACGACCCAATCAAGGAACTGGGAATCACAGCACAGGTTGTTGAAGTGCCTGTCACAGCCATGACCAAAGCGGCTCTCGCCGACTCGGACATGGACATCAAGGCTGTGCTGAAATGCCGCAACATCTTCACCCTCGGACTCCTCTGCTGGCTTTTCGACCGCCCGGAAGAGAACGCGCTCAAAATGCTACATGAAAAGTTCGCGAAGAAACCCGCCGTCTACGAAGCCAATGCAAAAGTGCTCCGTGCAGGCTACGATTTCGGACACAATGTGCACGCATCTGTCTCCACATATAAAATAGATACCGACCACATCCGCCCGGGCGTCTACACCGACATCAAGGGTAACGAAGCCACAGCATGGGGTCTGATCATGGCTTCCGAGAAATCCGGACGCCCCCTCTTCCTGGGAAGCTACCCCATCACTCCGGCCACCGACATCCTTCACGAACTGGCAAAACGCAAGGATCTTGGTGTCAAGGCATGCCAGATGGAGGACGAGATTGCCGGCGTATGCTCGGCCATCGGTGCATCCTTCGCAGGCTCTCTGGGCGTCACATCAACTTCCGGCCCGGGTCTCGCACTCAAGAGCGAAGCCATCGGTCTGGCCGTGATGGCCGAACTCCCGCTGGTGGTTATCGACGTGCAGCGCGGCGGACCATCCACCGGGCTCCCCACCAAAACCGAGCAGACCGACCTCAACCAGGCCCTCTACGGACGTAACGGCGAGTCGCCTCTGGCCGTTGTGGCTCCAACATCGCCCACCAACTGCTTCGAAATGGCATTCGAGGCATCACGCATCGCCATTGAGCACATGACCCCCGTCATTCTCCTCTCCGACGCTTTCATCGGCAACGGATCTTCGGCTTGGCGCATCCCCGAGGCCGATGAATATCCGGCAATCAAAGTGCCCCGCGTGCCCGAAGAACTGCGCGGAAGCTGGAAACCATACGTGCGCAACGAGGAAACCCTCGCACGCTACTGGGCCATCCCCGGCGAAGACAATCTCACCCACCGTCTGGGCGGCCTCGAAAAGAACCCCGCAACAGGCGCCATCTCCACCGACCCGGCCAACCATGCCAAAATGGTGCAGCTGCGCCGTGAAAAAGTGGAACGCATCGCCAACGACATCCCCCTGCAGGAGCTCGTATGCGACTCCCCGGAAGCCGAAACTCTGCTGATCGGATGGGGTGGCACCTACGGACACCTCTACACAGCCGCCGAGGAGCTCAACCGCGAAGGCATCCCCGTGGCTCTCGCACAATTCCGCTACATCAATCCCCTCCCTGCCAACACAGGTGAAATCCTGGCACGCTTCAAACGCGTCATTGTGGCCGAACTTAATTCAGGCCAGTTCGCCGACTATCTGCAGGCACGCTTCCCCGAGGTGAATATCCGCCGCATCAACAAAGTGGAAGGCCAGCCCTTCCTCGTCAAGGAGGTTGTGGACGGCGTAAAGAACCTCCTCAGCTAAACCAGCCATCTTAGCTATCTTAGCTAAAATAGCTACAATAGCCCCACCCCCAATCCAATCAACAAAACCAACAACCTGATCAACAACAATGGAATTCACTCCAAAAGACTATAAAAGCGACCAGCCGGTGCGCTGGTGTGCAGGATGCGGCGACCACGCTGTGCTCAACTCCCTCCACAAAGCCATGGCCACCATCGGCGTGCCTCCCGAAATGACCGCTGTCATCTCGGGCATCGGATGCTCCTCACGCCTCCCCTACTATATGAACACATTCGGCTTCCACACCATACATGGCCGTGCGGCAGCAGTAGCCACCGGATTCAAGGTGGCCAACCCGCAGATGACGGTATGGCAGATTTCGGGCGACGGCGACGGCCTCGCCATCGGCGGAAACCATTTCATACATGCCGTACGACGCAACATCGACATTAACATGCTGCTGCTCAACAACAAAATCTACGGATTAACCAAGGGTCAGTACAGCCCGACGTCCGACCGCGGCTTTGTGTCGAAATCCTCGCCCTACGGCACCACCGAGGATCCCTTCATACCGGCCGAACTGGTGTTTGGCGCACGCGGCAACTTCTTTGCACGCACCATCGATGTGGAACTGCAGACCTCGCAGGAGGTGATGGTGGCAGCGGCCCGCCACAAAGGCACATCCGTGGTTGAAATCCTGCAGAACTGCATGATTTTCAACAACGGAATCCATGCATTCGTGGCCGACAAGGAGTACCGCGCCGACCGCACCATACATCTGCACCACGGCGAAAAAATGATTTTCGGCAAGGACAACGAAAAGGGCCTGGTACGCGACGGATTCCTGGTGAAGGCCGTGACAATCGGACAGGACGGCTACACCCTCGACGACGTCCTGGTTCACGACGCCCACACCCAGTCGAACTTCCTGCATCAGCAGCTGGCAATGATGGACGGCCACGAACTCCCGCTTGCAATCGGCGTGATCCGCGACGTGGAGGCTCCCGTCTATGATCAGGAGGTATCGCGCCAGGTTGAGGAAGTGCGCGCACGCAAAAGCTTCACCTGTCTGCGCGACATGATTCTGGCCGGCGACACCTGGACTGTTTCCTGACCTTCGCCACCGCTCCAAACAGCAATCCCACAGATTGTTATCACAAAAAAACGTATTGTTCTCTCCCACACGTAGGGACGCTCGGCTCGAGCGTCCCTACGTTTTTCGGGCAACCACAAAACTCACAGCCACCACAATCAGCACTATTCCGCCGATTTCACGCAGCGTGAGTTGCTCGCCGAACACCGTCACCCCTATGACCACAGCCGTCACAGGTTCCAGTGCGCCTAAGATGGCAGTCGGGGTCGAACCGATGTAATGAATGGCCCGTGTGGTGCACAACAGTGAGATGGCCGTCGGAAACAGAGCCAGCCCAAGCAGATTGCCCCACAGCCACCAGCTTGCAGGCACTGTTATCCCCCCGTCGTACACCGCCATAGCCACGAAAAGCCCCCAGCCGAACAGAAGCACATAGAACGTGACCACCGAGGTTGGCACTTGGCCAAGCCCCGAACGGTTTATGTACACCAGATAGACAGCATAGCTCAGCGACGACAGGAACACAAGCGCCGTTCCGGCCAGGCTCAACGTGGCTCCCTCCTCGCCGTTATACAGCATCCATATGCCGCACAGTGCCATGGCGATACATCCCATCGTACTGAAACGCAACCGTTCGCCGAACACACACGTCATGATCACGGCCACCATGATAGGATAGACAAACAGCAGGCTCGACGCTATCCCGGCATCCATATAGTTGTAGCTGAGAAACAGTGTCAGCGACGACAGGGCGAACACAAGCCCAAGTGCGCCGAGCGACACCATCGCCCTGCGCCCTACGGCAAAATGACCGCCGCGACGCCTGGCTATTAGCCACATCATCGGGAGCGCGAACAGATAACGGAAGAACAATATACCCTCCGCATTCATGCCGTCGGCATAAAGCGGCAATGCAAACAGCGGATTCATGCCGTAGGTGGCGGCCGCCACCATCCCAAGCACATAACCCTTTACCTTCCCGGTCATCTGTTCTGGAACTGAGTGGGCGACATGCCCGTAAGATGTTTGAAATATTTGCCGAACGACGACTGGTTGGTGAAATTCAGCTCATAGGCCACCTGCTGCACATTCTTCCCTGAATAACGCAACAGATTCTTCGCCTCCTGCAGCACGTACTGGTCGATCCACTCGGCAGCCGAACGGCCCGTGGCCTCCTTGATCACCAGCGACAGATATTTCGGAGAAATGAACATTTTGTCGGCATAGAACGATATGGAGCGCTCGCTGCGGTGGTGCGACCGCACAAGGCGCAGAAAAGTCTGCACATACGACAGCTTGCGCGAATGCGACCGGGTCATATTGGGAATCCGCTCCGCCTCCTCGCCGTAGGCCATGAGCTGATAGGCCGCCGCACTCATCAGCGCACGGGCGATATACCGGTTGTACGGGTTGAGATCCATGGCGTTCTTGTGCAGCAACCCTAAATATTTGATCATAAGATCCATTTTGGCGGGTGTCAGCTCTATCACAGCCTTTGCTGCCGTGAACAGATTGGTGTTGACCGCATTCAGGTCGATGTTCAGGTCGTACACAAACTTGTTCGACAGGAACAGCAGATAGCCGTCAAGCTCCTCTCCCACCCAGTCGATGGGCTTGAACACACGTTCGGGCGCCACAAAGGCGAGTGAATTTGGCGGCACCTCTATGGTGTCAAGGTCAATGGGAATCTTGATTGTGCCCTTAACGCTGATTATTATGATGTTGCCATCGAATCGGCGCGCCTGCGGAGCATAGAAATACGATGTATTGGTGGTTACATGCGTCAGGATATAATCCTGACCGAGATGACTGTAATCATCGCTTACAGTTTTCAGCCTGGCTATCTGGGAAAGGCGCAATGGTGTGTCCTCAAGCTGTCGTTTGCTTTTCATTATGTGATGTTTGGATGGCACGTCGCACCGGGGTGCGCACGGGATGTGATTGATTAGTCGTTTTGTCTTAGCAATTTATTCCAAATTTAGGTATTTTCCGGATATTATCTCCATTTTTACCACTATTTTTCTGCCTTTTTCGCCTTTTTATCCAGGTTTTGCTAAATTTGCGCCATATAATCAGTCAGAAATGGCATTGAAGCACACTTCAGGACAACCATTGCAGGGGTCCAAAGGCAACAGGAACATCCTTGGCACCATCCTCAAATTCGCTATCCCGCTGGTGGTGAGCGTGGGATTGTTTGTCGTGATGTTCCGCGACATCGATTTCAACGAAATGATGGCAGTGATCCGCAACGACTGCGACTTCCGATGGATAGCACTCGCACTGGCCATAAGCATAGCACCCATGTTTTTCCGGGCCATGCGCTGGCGCATCCAGCTCAAGGCCATAGGCGTCACATCACCTCTCCACCTGCTGGTGTTCAGCATCTTCGGCACATATGCCGTCAATCTTGTATTTCCGCGTCTGGGCGAAGTGTGGCGCACTGGATTCGTGGCCTACAGGCGCAACGCCCCGTTCTCGGCCGTGTTCGGCTCAATGATTGCCGACCGGTTCGCCGATCTCCTCACGGTGCTCATTCTCACTCTGTTCACATTCGTTGTGGCGCATGAGCCGATTATAGGTTTCGTACGCACCTATCCGCAGGCCTACAACGCCATGCTGGCAATTCTCACATCACCTTTCACCTGGATGGCTATGGCTGCAGCGGCCGCACTGGCATGGTGGTTGCTCACACACTCACGCAACAGCTTCATCCTTAAAGTAAAATCTTTTATCCTCGGGCTTTGGAAAGGATTCGCCGCACTGGCCTCAATGCAGCACAAAGGCCGCTGGTTACTCCTCACCGTGGCCCTGTGGGGATGCTATTTCCTGCAGCTCGTCATCCAGTTCAATGCTTTCCCCATGACCCAGCAGATGCTTCACCAGCACGGCCTCCTCGTGCCGCTGGTATGCTTCGTGCTAACAAGCATCTCAATGGGCATCCCCTCCTATGGCGGCATAGGCCCGTACCAGACCACAATGCTCTTTGGCCTTGGCCTTTTCATCCCCGCCGGGATGGACCACACCGCATTCCTCACTCAGGGTGCGGCATTCGGCAACCTCCTCATTGCCATGCAGACCGCATTCACCATTCTGCTCGGACTAATCACATTCGCATGGATCGCGTTCAACCGACGCCATTCCGCATCCGCCCCGCAATAACTACATCCCCCGCTGAAGATGGCTCCATACGGCGCCCGCGAAACGGAATCAGGATTCGGGGGCTGCATAATTGGCGAGCGTGGCGCGCAGATCGGTGAGAAGCATGGCGCGTAGCTCAGGCGGAGAAAGTACGGTCACTGACGGCCCGTAGCTCAGCAACTGAGCCACAAGGTCGGCGGTTATGCGGAGATGGTAGGTGAAGATGGAATATTTGTCGTTGAGCATCTCCTGCTGCGATGGATGCAGCGGAAGGGCACGGAAATATTTGGCCTGACGCTGGTCGACTTTCAGTTTTATCGTTTTGGGCTTGGCCTGTGTGACCATGATGCCGATCGAGTCGCGGAAATACTCCACCGGATCGGCGTCGGCCGGCGGTGTGAACACTTCGGGAAGAATCTTCAGATTCGTGATGCGGTCGAGCGCGTAGGTCTTGATTTTGCCGTCGGCGGTGTTGCGGGCTGTGACATACCACAGCTGGCGGTAGATGCGCAGGAAGTATGGCTCTATCACCACATCGCGCGATGGCTGGGAACGGTTGTAGGGGTGATAGTCGAAGCTCACGGGATGGTTCTGCCGCAATGCCTCGATTATCGGCGCGAGATGATGGCGTGCCGAGGGCACCTCCTCAAGCAGAATCTTTGATGCTATGTCGCGTGAGCCTTGCAGCACGGCGCTTGTGGCCGATGAGTTGAGGAGCCACTCGGTGATGTTGTGTGTCTCCGGCTCGACGATGTAGTATTCGTAGGTTGAGGTGTCGCACTCGATGTTTAGCGAGAAAATCTCCTCGATGGCCTGACGGTAGTTGAAGAATGTGCGCCGGGGTATTTCCGACTCGCCGTCGCTGTAGGGCGAACGGCTCCAGCATTCGTTGAGTTCGCGTCGGGATATGCGCCCGTAGCGGCGGATGGTGTCGATTATCCAGATGTACCGGTTGAGCAGGTCTTTGGCCATGAGTGGAAGAGACTTTTTTGCGTTCGGGTGGCGGTGATTATTTTGCCACGCCCACGGCGCGGATCAGGGTGATGGGATTTTCAGGATCGTTGGCGATGAGCTGCAGGTGGGCGTTGAGGATGTCGGCAGGCAGGCTTGAAGGCGTCACCGTCACTGTAGCTGTTGCATGCTGGCCTTTCTTCACCTTGGTCTTGTCGAGTTTGACCGAAACACCCGGGTCCGTGGTGTAAAGGCGGTGGATAATCAGGTCGGATTTTCCGTTGTTCTCAATAGCGAACGAGCGGCTCACCGGTTCGTCTCCGGCCGGGAATTCGCCGAAATCAACACGCAACGGGTTGACATTGACCACCGGAGCCTTTTCACGTTGTGAGGGTGTGAGGCGTGAGAAATCCTCCTCCAGGATGGCTGTGAGGTCGATTTTCAGAGGCTCCTGACCCGGCAGGGCTATGAAAGCTGAGTCGGTGAGGATGCCGTAGAGCGATGTCTGGGAGGGTGTGAGGGTGAGCGAGTAGACAAGCTGCTCACCCGCAGGGATGGTGTCGGTGCCGGAAGTGACCAGGCGGAAATGCGCGGGTATTGATGTCCACCGTGGCACTATAGGCTCGGCCGATGCATTGTAGACCTCCAGAAATGCCGATTTTGCTTTCCCTTTGAGCACTGTGCCGAACGGGAGCTGTGTGGTGCGCAGTTTCATTGCTCCATGCTCCACCGGGTAGCGCGAGCGCAGAGTGTTGCCCGACCCTATCACAACGCCGCTGATCACAAGCATCTGCCTGGGGCCTGCCCCGATTCCTGCAATGTCGATGGTCACGCTTTTGGAGAAGCGTCCGGGACGTCCGGTGGGATTGAAGCTCACCGCCACAGTGGCGGTGTCGCCCGGAGCGATGGGTGTTTTTGTGTACGAGGGAGTGGTGCATCCGCACGAAGCGCGTGCGGCGCGGATAGCCACATCCTCGGCGCCCTCGTTGACAAAGCGGAACTCGCAGTTCACGCGGCCGTCGTCCTCGTGGAACGCGCCGAAATCATGAGTAGTCTCAAGCCAGCGCACCTGCGCGCCGAGCGATGCGGCACAGAGCAGTGCCAGGGCTATGGTAAGGGAGCGTATTGTTGTCATGATTCAGGGGTCACGAAGCCTTTGATGCGGAGGGTGACTTTCTTGTGTTTCTTCGAGTTGGTCTTTACGGTGACGGTCTTGTTGAACTCGCCGGGACGTCCCTTGGGGAGATATGTCACTTTAAGGACACCTTTTTTGCCGGCGGCTACCGGCTTTTTGGGGAAGTCGGGGCGGGTGCATCCGCACGATGCCGTGGCGTTCACGATCATCAGGGGGGCGTCGCCGTTGTTGGTGAACTTGAATTCATGTTTCACCGGACCGCCATCCTCGGCGATGGTGCCGAAATCGAAAGTGAGTTCCTCGAACGTGATGTCAGGCTCGGCGGCATTGACGGTCAAGGCAGCCAGAGCAAGGAGGAGTATGGAAAATATCCGTGTCATGTCAGAATGATGGATGGTTATATGCAATTATAAAGGAGATGTTATTGGCAATTGTTCTGGCCGGCAAGCATGCCGCATGCCGCCATGATGTCCTCGCCGCGCGATGCGCGGATGGTGGCGGTGATGCCCTGGGCGTTGAGCGCGTCGCGGAACTGCTCCATGCGCTCCATGGAGCATGGATGCAGGGGGCTGTCGGGGATGGCGTGAAAGCGGATGAGGTTCACGCGGCAGTCGAGTCCGTGCAGGCGTGCCGCCAGTTCGCGCACATGGCGGGGGGAGTCGTTCACCCCTTCGAACATGGTGTATTCAAACGACAGGCGCCGCTGGTGGGCGAAGTCGTAGCCCCTGAGCAGCTCAATCACCTCCTTGATGGGGAACGCCTTCTCCACAGGCATCAGCGAGAGCCGTTCGGCAGGATAAGGCGAATGGATGGATATGGCCACATGCACCTTTGTGCGGTTGAGGAGCTGCTGAAGTTCGTGCAGTTTGCCTATGGAGCTTACGGTGATGCGCTTGGGACTCCATGCAAATCCCCATTTGGCCGTGAGAATCTCTATGACATCGAGCACGGGCTGCAGATTGTCGAGCGGTTCGCCCATCCCCATGAACACGATGTTGGTGAGACTTTCGCTTTCAGGGATAGCGAGAATCTGGTTGACAATCTGGGCGGCTGTGAGGTTGCCGTGGAATCCCTGCCGGCCGGTCATGCAGAAAGAGCAGTTCATCTTGCAGCCGGCCTGCGATGAGACGCAGAGCGTGGCCCTGTCGCGGTCGGGGATATACACACTCTCCACATCGCGGCCAGGTGCGCCACGGAACAGATATTTCACCGTGCCGTCGGTGCTGGCCACCCGCGAAAGGGGCTCTTCGCGGCCCACGGTGTAGCCCAGCGCCGACATCTTCTGGCGCGCTGCCTTCGAAAGGTCGGTCATGGCGTCGATGGTGGTGACGCGTTTGTCATAGATCCATTTTGCCATCTGTCCGGCGGCAAAATGGGGCAGCCCGCATTCGGCAACCACCGCGCGGAGGCCGTCGAGCGTAAGTCCGATAAGCGGACGCTGCATAAGTTCTGTTGATCCGTTGCTCATCTTGATAAGTAACACCTGCCGAGGCAGGGCGGTTTAAACATACAAAATTAGCCAAAAAAATCGGGAAACAATAACTAATTGCTATCTTTGTAAGATGTGTGCCGTGTGGCGGCACATCACCTCAATACAGATTAAATGGACGACAAAAAATTATTCCTGCTTGATGCATACGCTCTGATCTACAGGGCTTATTATGCGTTGATACGTGCTCCACGCATCACCTCGAAGGGGTTCAACACCTCGGCTATATTCGGCTTCTGCAACACCCTGCAGGAGGTTCTTACAAAGGAGAATCCCACCCACATAGCCGTTTGCTTCGACCCACACGGTCCAACGTTCCGCCACGAACTCTATGACGCCTACAAAGCCAACCGCGAGGCACAGCCGGAGGATATAACCCGTTCGGTGCCTGTGATAAAGGAGATTGTGGAGGCTTACCGCATCCCCATTTTCGAGGTGCCGGGCTATGAGGCCGACGATGTGATTGGCACACTCAGCCTGCAGGCATCGCAGCAGGGTTTCACCACCTACATGATGACACCCGACAAGGATTACGGTCAGCTTGTGTCGGACAAGGTGCTGATGCTGAAACCATCGATGCGCGGGGCCGGCGGAGAGCTGCGCGGCCCGAAAGAGGTGTGCGAGCTTTACGGACTGAAATCCCCCCTGCAGGTGATCGACCTGCTTGCTCTCGAAGGGGATGCCGTCGACAACATCCCGGGCTGTCCCGGTGTGGGGGAGAAAACCGCCATAAAGCTCATAAAGGAGTATGATTCGGTTGAGAATCTGCTTGCCAACGCCGATGGGATAAAAGGCGCCCTGGGCGTGAAGATACGCGACAATGCCGAAAACATCCGGTTCTCCAAAATGCTTGCCACCATCAAGCGGGATGTGCCCATTGAAGTGGATTTCAATGATCTGCGCCGCGAACCGGCCGACACGGAAAAGTTGCGCGACATTTTCCGCCGCATGGAGTTCAAGACATTTCTTGCCCGACTGGGTGCCGAGCCGGCCAAACCGGCGCCGGAACCGGAGGCACAGCCGTCGCTGTTCGATTTCATCGACGCCCCAGCAGAGGAGGCGGCTCTCCCGGCAGTGGAGATGGCGATGGATGGCGATTACAGATTGCTCGAATCGGATTCGGAGATTAAAACTGCTGTCGGCGAGGCGGTCACCAGAGGTGAGGCCATCGGTGTGTCGCTTTATGCCGTGGGAGCGGAAGCCATGACGGCACAGCTGCGTGGCGTGGCATTCTCTGTGGCCGAAGGTCTGGCCCGTTATGTGGCCGTACCTGTCGATGCTTCCGGGCGCCGGCACGTTCTGGAGCTTCTGAAACCGCTTTTTGAAAACGATAAGGTGCTGCTTGTCAGCCATGATATAAAACGTGACATGGTGTTGCTGCACCGTGAGGGCATCGGTGTGAATGCCGCCTATTTCGACACGTCGCTTGCACACTATGTGCTGCAGCCTGAGATGCGCCACCGGCTCGCCGAAGTGGTGATGAGTGTGCTGCATCTGCAGATTGCCGATTACGCCGAGGAGCAGCGGAAGGGTTACGCCGCGCTGCCGACGGGTGAGGAGATGGCGCGAGTGTGCCAGCAGGCCGATGTAGTCAGGCGTCTGCATGCCCCCCTGCGGCAACTGCTTGAAGAGACCGGCCAGATGCGGCTGCTGGAGGATATGGAGCTGCCGCTTGCCCGTGTGCTTGCGGCCATGGAAATCACCGGCGTGCGCATCGACCCGATGGAGCTTGCACGGCTGTCGAAGGAGCTGACCGCACGCGTGCGCCAGCTTGAGGAGCAGGTATATGAACTTGCCGGCTGCCAGTTCAACATCTCCTCGCCCATGCAGGTGGGCGAAATTCTGTTCGGCCAGATGAAGCTCGACCCCAAGGCCAAACGGACCAAAAAAGGCGCTTTCTCAACCACCGAGGAGATTCTGGAGAAACATCGCGGCGACCATCCGGTGGTTGGGCTGATTCTGGATGTGCGCAAACTGCGCAAGCTCCTCACCACCTATGTCAACGCCCTGCCGGAACTGATAAATCCTGCCGACGGGAAGATTCACACCACCTACAATCAGACTGTCACCGCCACCGGGCGCCTTTCGTCGGCCAATCCAAATCTGCAGAACATCCCGATCCGCGGTGAGGACGGCAAGGAGGTGCGTCGCGCGTTCATCGCCGACGACGGGTGTGTGATTCTGTCGGCCGACTATTCGCAGATTGAGCTGCGACTGCTCGCCGCGCTGAGCAACGACCCGGAGCTGACCGAGGCGTTCCGCCAGGGGCTTGACATCCACCGCGCCACGGCGGCGAAAATCTATCATGTACCGTTCGAGGAGGTGACCGACGACCAGCGCCGCAAGGCCAAGACTGCCAACTTCGGCACCGTCTACGGCATTTCGGCGTTCGGACTTGCCGAGCGTCTGTCGATTCCCCGCGCCGAGGCCAAGGAGCTGATCACCGGATATTTCCGCACCTATCCGCACATCCAGGAGTTCATTGCCGAATCGGTGGAACGTGCCCGAAAGGATGGCTATGTGAAAACCATTATGGGGCGCACCCGCTTTCTGCCCGACATAAATTCGCGCAACGCCACGGTGAGAAGCTATGCCGAGCGCAATGCCGTGAACGCCCCGCTGCAGGGATCGGCTGCCGACATCATAAAGGTTGCCATGATAAGGATTTACGATGCCATGCGTAGCCGTGGCATGAAGTCGCGCATGGTGATGCAGGTGCACGACGAACTTGTGTTCAACGTCGTGGCCGACGAGCTTGCCGAACTGCAGGCTCTTGTGGTTAAGGAGATGGAGGGCGCCTACAGCGGCTCTGTGCCGCTTGAGGTGTCGGCCGGAGTGGGGAGCAACTGGCTTGAGGCCCATTGACCCATAACTCGCACGCGGACTGCCGAAAAGCTTTTTATGAAATAATGGCTCTGCTCGATTGCCATACACACAATCCGGAGCGGTGGCGCGACGCCATCGTCAGCTGCCGCCCGTGGGAGTTCGCCCGGCTGTCGGCGGACTATCCTGACGCAGTGTTCTCAGTGGGCGTGCATCCGTGGGACACGGCATATTGCGATGCCGCCGGACTGAACCGAAGTCTTCAACTGCTGCAGACCATCGCCACCGACCCGCGGGTTGTTGCTATCGGAGAAGCCGGACTTGACGGCCTGCGCGGCGCATCCGACGATGTGCAGGAAGCGGTGCTAAGGCGGCAGATTGAGTTGAGCGAGACGGTGGGAAAGCCATTGGTAATCCATTGCGTGCGCCGTTACGACCGGCTGCTGCACCTGCAGCGCGAAATGCACCCGCAGCAGCCGTGGATATGGCACAGTTTCCGGGGAAAACCCGAACTGGCACGGCAGATACTCGCCACCTCGCCCCACAATTACATCTCGCTTGGCGAACGTTTCAACCCGCTTGCCGCCGTCACCATCCCCTCCGACCGCCTCCTTGCCGAAACCGACGAAAGCTCCCACCCCATCACCCAGATAATCACCTCCATAGCATCCTCCCGCCAACAGCCCGCAACTCTGCTTGAATCCCAGCTGGCCGCCAACCTCCATGCCCTCCTGAAGCCTGGTCTGCTAAATTGCTGAATTTCAAACAATGATGTAGGGATGCACGGTCTGTGCGTCCGGTAACCAACTGATAAACAATGTGTATTTCTCGGACGCGTTCATGGTAGAAATGAAGTTTAGAGATGTTTTTCTGCTGCAAAAATAGCCCCACATTTAAAGGTTGGTATAACATTTTGGATTTTTTATACCACAAAACATTAGTGT
>DBFWRP010000433.1:0-11256 GCA_048222005.1 Muribaculaceae bacterium
CTGCCACACCGACGTTTTTTTCGTGACGAAGCGAAATATCGATGATCGGAAATCCACATTTCTCTATGACAATGGTTTCAGCAAATCGTGGGGACATGCCTTCGGCTTACGGACATCTAATGCACCGGTCTTTCGGTCAGACTTAAAAAACTCAACTAAAAAAAGATTTTAAAAAATTTGGCGGTTTGCGGCCAAACGCTTAACTTTGCAGACGAAAACATGAGGGGTACTAGCTCATCTGGCTAGAGCGCGACACTGGCAGTGTCGAGGTGAGCGGTTCGAGTCCGCTGTACTCCACCACCGCAAGGCGAATTCAAACTTCAATCTGAGTTCGCTTTTTTGTTATATCATTACAAATGATTATTTTTGCAAAGACCGGACAGACATCGATACCCCGGTAGGCCAGTCCCGCATGACCGAAGCGTGAACCATTGAATTGTAGGGATATGCCTTTGGCATGTGAATCAGGCAGGTTTCCAACAACCCCAACAATACCAAGGTTGTTTCACGTGCCAAAGGCACGTCCCTACGAGTGAACGAAAGCATTCAGATGGTGAACCAAAATATCAACATGCCTTAATTTCGGTCTGAGCCGATAATATAAACGCCTTTTAGCTGCCTATGAAGCTGATAGAAATGAATATGGACAAGATTGTGGCCTTGTGCAAAAAGTACAGGGTGGCAAAACTGTGGGTATTCGGCTCAATTCTGACTCCAGATTTCAACGACGACAGCGACGTGGACCTGTCGGTCGATTTCGACTCGGAAACCATCAACCGCGAAGGTCTTGACTGGGCCGATATTTTTTTCGACTTCATGCATGAACTCGAGGCTTTGTTCGGCCGCCGCATAGACCTTGTCTGCGATGATGCCGTAAAAAATAAGATTTTCCGAAAAGAGTTAGACACCACAAAGCTATTAATCTATGGATAAATCAGTAGAAAAATATCTTGAGGATATGCTACAGGCGATTTCCGACATAGAAGTGGCAGAAAACAGATTCGGACGCCAGTATGATGTTTTTGAAAATGACGTGGTTTTCCGCAAATTTGTAGAACGTAATATCGAAATATTGGGAGAGGCGATGAATCGAATTCTGAAAATCGACCCAGACATCAGCATCACCTCGTCTCGAAAAATTGTCGATACGCGAAATTATGTCATACATGCCTACGATTCCCTGAAACCAGACATTCTGTGGGCAATTGTCATCAATCATATTCCGAGACTAAAAGCCGATATACTGCAACTCATCGAACCGCAGGAATAACAGGAATAAAAACCGGCAAACAAAAGAGGTTGCACGGACGTTTGGATGGTATGGAAAAACAGTGTACATCACATCATGCATCGGCTCTCGGCCGCCTGTCGTTGGCCGGGCTTCTTGTCACCATAGGAATTGTGTTCGGCGACATAGGCACATCACCTCTTTATGTGATGAAAGCCATCGTGGGTGTGAATCCGCATTTCGACGTGGACTACATCGCCGGCGCCATATCCTGCGTGATCTGGACACTCACGCTCCAGACCACCGTGAAATACGTATTGCTGGCCCTGCGTGCTGACAACAAAGGTGAGGGTGGCATCCTTGCCCTGTTCGCCCTGCTGCGCCGCATCCCGGTGCGCTGGCTCTATCTGGTGGCGGCCATAGGCGCGGCTGCACTCATAGCCGACGGTGTAATCACCCCGGCCATCACCGTGACATCGGCCATCGAAGGGCTGCGGCTGGTGGCTCCAGTCGTACCTGTGGTGCCTATTGTCCTGCTAATCATCTTTCTCATATTCCTCATGCAGCAGGCTGGCACCGGACGCATCGGGCGATATTTCGGGCCCTTCATGCTTGCATGGTTCCTTATGCTCGGCGTTCTCGGCGCCATAAACCTTGCCGCCTATCCTGCCATTCTCAAGGCTTTCAATCCGTGGTATGCAGTGAAACTGCTCATCTCATCGCCGGGATGGTTCCTGATTCTCGGTGCGGTGTTTCTCTGCACCACCGGGGCCGAGGCATTGTATTCCGACCTCGGGCACTGCGGCCGCAAAAACATCACCGTAAGCTGGGCGTTCGTAAAAGTGATGCTAATCCTCAACTACCTCGGGCAGGGGGCATGGCTCATAAGCCATGCCGGCACCGACGTAAGCGGCATCAATCCGTTCTACGCCATCATGCCGCAGGGATTCACGCTCATAGGCATCATAATGTCAACCGGGGCGGCAATCATAGCAAGCCAGGCTCTGCTCAGCGGCTCGTTCACCATCTTTTCAGAGGCCATCAACCTTGGGTTCTGGCCACGTCTGAGCATACAGTACCCGTCGCTCGAGAAGGGACAGCTCTACATCCCGTCGGTCAACTGGATGCTTTTTGCCGGCTGTCTCCTCACGGTTGGCCTGTTCCGCGATTCAGGCCACATGGAGGCGGCCTACGGGCTGGCCATCACCATCACCATGCTCATGACCACATTGCTGCTCACCTTCTGGCTGCGCCACAAAGGTGTGAACCGCTGGGCATGCGTGCTTTTCGCGGCTGCGTTCATCACGCTCGAAGGGATTTTCTTCGTGGCCAACCTTTTCAAATTCACCCATGGCGGCTGGTTCAGCCTGCTGATAGCCGGAATGGTGGCGGCCGTGATGATTGTGTGGCGCAATGCATCGCGCACCCGCGCCCGGTTCATCGAATACCGCGACATGGCCGAATGTTCCGGCCTTATCACCGGCATTAAGAACGACCGCGAAATTCCCAAATACGCATCCAATCTGGTCTATCTCACCCTATCCGACAATCCGGCCAGAATTGAGAGCAAGCTGATCTACTCCATTGTGAACAAACAGCCCAAACGTGCCGACCACTACTGGTTCATCCACATAGAGACCGTTGACACGCCCGACACACTGGAATACACCGTTGACACCGTGGAGCCGCAGACCATCTACCACGTGTACATGCGCCTTGGTTTCAGGGTTGCCCCCAAAATCAGCGTATATCTGCGCCAGGTGGTCGAGGATCTGGTGGCAACGGGCGACGTTGACCTCACAAGCACCTATCCATCGCTCCGCAAGGAGGGCATTCCGGGCGATTTCCGTTTCATCATCCTCCACAGGGTGTTCTCTCCGTCGAGCAACTGCCCGCGCCGTGCAGCACATCTCATGCACCTATATGAAACCCTCCGGAAGCTCGGCGTATCCTACCGCTCGGCACTCGGCCTTGACACGAGCATAACCACGGCCGAAACCGTGCCTCTGATCATCAACACATCGCCAGGGCGCCGCATAGTGCGCGGATAAAAACAGGGATTTACGGATACACCCCGTGGATTTGCGGATAGTGAAATTGTTGTAACTTTGCAGCCGGGAAACAAAGAATCACAACAATCATGTCCGATTTCAAGTTAAAAGGCCATCTGGCCATGCTCGGCGCCAACACCATGTGGGGACTGATGTCGCCCATCACCAAACTTGTGCTCACCACCTCGGCCGTCACGCCCCTGCTCATGGTTGACTTCCGCATTGCAGGCGCAGCAGCCCTCTTCTGGCTGACATCGCTGTTCTGTCCGCGCGAGCATGTGCCGCCACGCGACCTCCTGCTCCTTGCCGGAGCCGCCATGTTAGGTGTGCTTTTCAATCAGGGATGCTTCATTTTCGGTGTCGGCCTCACCTCGCCGGGCGAAGCGTCGATCATCACCACCACCATGCCGATGTGGGTGATGGTGCTTGCCTATGTGGTGCTTCACGAACCTATAACACTGAAAAAAGCGGGCGGCATAGCCCTGGGGGCATGCGGTGCGCTGATTCTGGTGTTCGGCGGACTGAACACCGGCATGAAAGGCGACAATCCCGCATTGGGCGATTTCATAGTACTGTGCGCACAGCTCAGCTACGCCCTCTATCTCACCCTCTACCGCAACTTCATCCGCAAATACTCGCTTGTGACGCTGATGAAATGGATGTTTCTGTTCGCCGCATGCGGCACCATCCCGGCCGCCATGCCGCAGATGCTCCGCACCGACTGGACGTCGCTCACCTCATTGCATTGGGCCGGCATAGCCTACGTGGTGGTGTTCGCCACCTACCTTGCCTACATCTGCATCATGATCGGGCAGAAAAACCTGCGCCCCACCATCGTGGGGATGTACAACTACGTGCAGCCCGTCGTGGCCTCCCTGATAGGCGTGTGCCTCGGTCTTGACAGCTTCAACGTGCTCAAAGGCTTCGCCGTGGTCCTTATCTTCTCCGGCGTCTACCTCGTCACCATCAGCAAAGCCGCCCCCGCCCCGACAACACAAAAATAATAGCCACGCCGGCAGATACAAAAACACAGGGCGATGTGCCGCAGTTGGCACATCGCCCTGTATGTTTATATGATCTATTTCAGATTAGCTGTTTGTCAAGGAATGTCACTTTGTGACTTTCACGTTCTTGATTTCCCATGCAATGCTCTGCTTGCCATCGTTCACGTATTTGAATCCGATTTCGATGGTCTTACCTGCGAATGCGTTCAGGCTCATGGTGTTCAGAGCAAAATCCGCAGTCCAGTTGCCCGTGCCTTTCGCGGGGAAGTTTGTCAACGTGAGCTGCTGCCATTCACCACCTTTTTCGCGAACATTCACGGTGCAGAAACTATCCTGCTTGGTGGGGAAATGGAACCCGAATGCCTGCTCCAGCGACAGTGTCGCGCTTGTGACACCAGCCAGACTGATTTCAGGTGATACCAGCCATGCAGTGGCAGCCTCGTTCACATTGTTCACATAAGAATTGGCAATGGCGCAAAGCGGAGTACGCGTATTGGCGCGCCAGCCTGTCCACGAACCGGAGGTCTCTACGGTTGCCGTGAAATTGCCGAGCGACCCACCTTCAAACGACTCCTCGAAGATTACATCTGAGGTGGGAGGGGTGGGAGTTTCGCCACCTTCACCAAGCTTGTAGGCATCGGTGTTCTTGATGCCGGGCATAGAGTTATATTTCATGACATCGCCACGTACCGAAGCCTCTTTGCCGAGGTTGCCGGGATTGTCAAGAAGGTTGAGGGCCGCGCGGGCATCCGATTTAGATACAAGCTGGATGCAGACGCACTGGTCAATGCTTGTGGCATTCTTGTCGGCTGCCAGAAGGATATTGGTGGCCTGCGCGCCATCGGCGGTGAAATGGCCGGCGAAATCCTTGTAGTAACCTACGATGAAGCCTTTCACCCACACATTTTCCTTGACGGCAACTGTGGTGCTTTGGGGATCAAGCGCACGCACTGCGCCTACACTGAACGGATCAGCCTCCGTGCCGCTTCCTTCAGAAGGTGTGGGAGGTGTAACTGTACCACCACCTTCGATGGTATACTTCGAAGTGTTCTTCAGGCCGGGGCCTCCGCAATACTTCATCACATCGCCGAACAGATTGACTTTCGCACCGAGGTTGCCGGGATTGTCGGTAAGGTTCAGAGCCTTGCGGACACCGGGAGCAACCGTTTCAGTGGGAAGCTGGATGCCAACACAGAGCGATGCGTCTGTGCAGTCGGCGGTGGGAGCGATCACGATGTTGGATGCCTGACCGTCAGTAGGCACACCGAAGTTTGTCTTGTCAAGGTATGTTCCACCTTCCTTGGGCATTGTACCCACGATGTAGCCGGTGATCCACACCTGCGAGCCGCCTTCGGGCGAAGCTGTGGTGCTGGAGGGATTCATGGCGATAACCTGGGCGCAGCTGTAAGGACTTGCCTCTGTGCCGTCGCCCTGACCGGGCATGGGTTCGTCGGGAACCTCAACGCCTTCAAGCATGAATTCGCCGCCGGTGCCGGAGTTACCTGTGATGCCGTATGTGCCGAACACATGGTCGAGTGTACCGTAAACGGTGAGGAGTTTGCCGAGATTTTCGGGATGGTCGCGGAGTGCCACGAGGTTACGCATTGTGGTGCCTACTTGAAGCTGAATAACAATGCACTGGCTGATGTCGGTGCAATCTGCCGTGGGTGCGATAACAACAGAGGATGCCAGGGTTGCATCTGCGCCCCATTCAATGTCGGTGTTCGAGGTCACCTCGGTAACCGACGGAGCCACGGTACCGACGATGTAGCCGGCTGTCCAGCCCTGGGGAGTTGCGCCTCCAGAAATCTCGGAGATGGCGTCGGCCACGGTCCAGGGATTCTCTTTTGTGCCCTTGGGCAGAGTGGGATTACCCACGTTTTCGATGTCGGAAGTGTTCATGAGCATGAACTGCCAGCCAGTACCGAAGTATGAGAGCAGGAATGTTGCGTCGCAGGGATCGGTGGGCATCTTCTCATTCACGAAGTCGGCATAACCGCTCACACGCAGCGTGAGTTCCTGACCGGCCAGAAGCAGGCCCTGGTTCATGTTGGTCTTGTAGATACCGAAAGTGGTGACCAGTTCGGAAGCATCGTTGGGATTGGCCTTGGGAACGAAAGTCACGTTGTTGCAGCGCACAAGCTGGCTCTGCCATTCAATCAGGCCGTCGGTTCCGTTGGGTATGTCGCTGATGGCTTCGAGCTGATGCACAATCACCTTGGAGGGTTCGGGCATGCCGTTGTTCTCCACGTGAGCCTTGAAGAATTCAGGCGACATGAAAGTGGTCTGCAGTCCATCCTGATATTCATCGGGCCAGCCCATCTGCATGAGGTTGTTGTATTTACCCACATACATGCCGGTGAGGTCGACAACCATCTCCTGACCCACACGGTGGTCGAGGAACAGGTTGTAGGCGTTAACCGAGAATGCCAGCGCGGCAGTCTCGTCCTGGATGACAATGCTTTTGAACACATTGCCCGATTCGTCGGACGAAATTACACGGCCCTTGATATAAATATGCTCGCCGTCGGGCTTGGTGCCAACCTGCTTGCAGTAGTTCTGGTCGTCCTGCCAGTATTCCTTCTTGAAGTCGAAGATGGTGGTGTTCACCTTGTCAAGGTTCTCGGCCACCGGGGCGATAGGTTCGGGAGCGTCGATGTCATCCTGGCAGGAAACGAATCCGCCGAGGGTGGCCGCGGCCATCAACCCGAATATAAAGGATTTGAAAATTTTCATGATTCTTGTTTGTCAGAATGAAACGGTTATTTTACTTCGATGTTGGTTATGCCGTAAGTTGCATAGTTGGCATCCTGTGTGGCGGCATATTGCCATCCGATGTAGAACACGCCGGATTGAGCGGCAAGAGAGATTGTTCCGGAGTTTGTCCATGGGCTGTAGCCGCTTGCAGGAGCGTCGGGCATCGTGGCCGTAAGTTCGGTGCGGTTGGCCGTTGCGGGGTCGGGACCGTCAAGAACAAACACCTTGAAAGTTGTTGTCGTCGAGCCGTAACCGTTCACCTGAGTATCGAACGAAAGGGTCTTTGCAGTCATTTTTGCGGCGTCGACAGGTTGAGAGATTAGCCACGAATCGAAAGGCGCATTGCCTTTGTAACCCGTCATGCATGCATAGGCAACATTGTCGAATGTGCGCAGATACCAGTCCTTGTTACCGGCGAGCTGTTTCTGTGTCCATCCGTCGGGCATTACCTCTCCGTCAAAGTTAACGCTGAACGAACCGACAGCCTCTACAGGTTTTTCGGGTTCATCAGTCCAAGGCTCGAAGCCTTCAAGACCGGCAAGGTCGTTGAGCACAATCTGCCAGTTATTGTTGTAGAGTGTCAGCAGAGCCACTACATCGCCAGTGCCTTTGGGTGCCTTGGTGGTGGTTCCGAAGGTAGAGTAGCTCGAGGTGTTCATGGCGATGCGGTTGTTGCTGTCGTCAATCAGATAAGAGGTGTTGTTGGGGTTGGTCTCACCGGCTGCCAGCACGCGGGCAAGCAGTGTGCCGGGGCTCTGGAAATGCACGCCGGTGATGCGCACCAGGCGTCCCTGCCATGCCAGTTTGGAGGCATCGTCGCGGAGCAGGTCGTTCACTTCGCTCACGGTCATCGAGGGTACATCCACTTTGTCAGGATTGGCCAGGCCGTTAAACTCGCAGATACCCTTTTGAGTAGTGGTGCCTGCCCAGGTGTCCTTGGGGATGCGGTTGGGCGCACTGGTAGCCTCGGCGCTGATACCGATCTGCATGCCTGTGCCGTAGTTGCCGTAGTAGAGGCCGGTGACATCGACTATGACTTCCTGACCGACACGGTAAGTCTCATAGAGCTTGCTGTTATCAACCGAGAAGATGAGACCGCCTGTCTCGTCGGCGATCATGAGTTTCTTGTAGACGTTGGCTGCCTCGTCAGAACTGGTCACACGGCCCTTCACGATGTAGTGGCTGCCGTCGGCCTTGGTGCCGATCTGCACATTGTAGAAATTGGTCGGCTGGTTGAAAGCCTCTTTCAGCTCCTGCGCCGTGGTGTTGGCCACCATCGTGGCATGAGGGATGTAATCCTCCATGGGCGGACGCTCGAAGTCGTCGTCGCACGATGTGAAACCGGCGGTGGCAACGAGCATCGACGCGATATATAAAATCGATTTTTTCATCTGTTGTATCATTTTTGCTTTTTAGGTGAAAATTAGGTTGCCATTCGCATCAGAAGCGGATACCGGCGTTGACAAACACCTTTGTGCCCTGTGCATACATGTATTTTGTGGGGAATGCGTTGGGGTTGTAGGTCTTGGTGTCGATGCGGAACTGCTCGGTGGCCTGGGTGATGAGGTTGCGGTTGTTGAGCAGGTTGCTTACCGAAACGTTGAAGTTCAGGCTCACCTTGCGGTTGATGTAGATGGACTTGCCGATGGAGAGGTTCATCACCCACTGGTTGTTGAGTTTCTCCTGGTCGGTGAATGCCTCCACAGCCTCGGCGAGATTCTGCTCGGTGCCCATGTAGGATGCCAGACCGTCGATGATCTGATGGCGCGGGTAGGCCAGACGCACATAGTAGTCGGCCAGCCATGAGGCGTCGATGTTGAAGTACCAGTTTTTGGGAGCGTTCCATGCCAGGCCGATGTTTAAGGCAGTCTGGGGTGTGGAGGTGCAGTAGTAGTTCTTGAGGAAGAACTGGTTGGTCTGGTCGGGGAGCAGGCCGTTCTCCACCGAGCGTGTACCCCAGGGGTTGTTGGCGTAGCGGTAGCGCGAGAAGTTTCCGGCGAATGTGGCACGCAGCGAGTTGGTGATCTGGTAGGCCATGCCGAGTTCTATACCCTTGTACTGCCGGTGAACGCCGCTCAGCGCGAAGTTACAGAAGGCATTGAGGCTCTCGTCCCAGAATCCGTAGCGTTCCACGGCGTCGTTCATGTCGGTGAAGTAAGCCGAAATAGAACCGCGGAAGCGGCGGTAGTTCCAGGTGTAGCGGCCATCGATCGAGAACACGCGTGTGCTCTTGGGATCGCCGATGGTGGTGTCCTTTACGCGGGGCGAGAGGTACACGTCGTTGATCACGGGAGCCACTGTTCCGTACTGTGCCTGCAGGGTGAAGTAGTTGCGGCCGTCAAGCTTGTAGGTAGCGCCGGCCTTGATCATGGCATCGTTGAAGCGGAGAGTGCTCGACTCGCCGAACGAGTTTTCGGGAGCGCGGCCGTTGCGCATGTAGCCCTGACGGTAGAACTGTTCGTAGCTCATGTTGATGCCGTAGTTCACATCCCATTTTGCCAGGTTGATCTGATTCTGCAGCCATGCCTGGGCCTTGAGTGCGTAGATGCTGTAGTCCCAGCCTATGCGGTCGCCCTTGACGGCGCGACGGTTGGGGTTGTTGAGGTCATTCTGGATAATGTCCTGGCTGGCGTTGGGGTTGTTGAGCTCGCGCTCTGCGAAACCGTCGACGTCGGTCCAGAATTCACCGCCGAGGAGATCCTTCACGGTGGCATAGTCCATGGTCTTGGTGTAGTTGAAGTTCAGACCGCCCTGCAGGCTCATGTTGTCGTTGAGACGGTGGTTGATGGTTGAGCCGATGATGAAGTTGAACTGGTTGGAGTGCTCCATCTGCTGGATGTAGGTGGAACCCTTCTTCTGACTTTCGGGGAGCGACTGGTTCTGATAGTTGTTCAGGTAGTTTGCCTCATAGAAGCTGTCCCAGTCGAGCTGACGGAAATTCTCGTCGTTCTCCCAGAGGTTGGTGTAGTAGGCGGCCATTTCGGGGTTGTCGTTGCCCAGCATGGTCCAGTAGCTCGGGAGATTCTTGTAGTAGTCGGGACGGGTGTCGTTACCGTTATAATATGCAAGACGCGTGCGCGCGTAGTGAACCCAACGCAGAGCGGCACCGGTGTTCACGGTGGTCTTCTCCGTCTTGTAGATGTAGTTGAGCATCAGGGTGGGGTCAAAGTTCTCGCGGATGTTGTCCGAACGCTTCTTTCCCTCCTGCCAGCCCCATGTGGGGTTGTAGAGCTTGTCGCCGGAAAGGTCGATGGCCTCCTGCACGGTGGCTTTGCCGTTGGCGTAGCGACGCGGATTCATCCAGAATGTGAGAGTGAGCGAGTGGTTCTTGTTGAACATCTTCTCGCCCGAGAGGAAGAAACCGCCTGCGGTGTAGAAAGTGCCGGGCACCACGCCTTCGTCGGCATAACGTCCGATGGCCGAAACCGTCAGGGCCAGACCGTTGTCCTGCATACCGGTGGAGTAGGTAGCCATGGCGCGGTACTTGTAGTTGGAGTTGGTGTAGCTGAGTGTTCCGTTGAAGCCAGGAGCGTAGCCCTCGGTGATTGTCGAGAAGTTCTGGCTGCCGCCGATGTTGCCGAAGCCGTAGCTTGCAGCGCCGAGGCCAACGGTGGCGGTGGAGTTGCGGAACGCACGCGAGGTCATGCCGGCAAGCTGCTGGAATGAGAAGCCGCCGCGCACAAGGTCGTTCATCGGAAGCGAGTTTATATAGGTGTCGCTCCACACGCTGTTGTAGCCACGGTAGTTGGAATAAAGCGGTGAATAGCCATAGCGGCTGAACCTGAAATAGATGTCATCGTTCGAGCCGGTGAGGGCGTTGACGCTCTGCGAGTTTCCCGATTCATCGTCGAGCATGGTCTCGTCGAAAAGCAATTCGTTCTGATTGTCTGTTACAAACTCGTTGTCGGCGAAGTCGGCGAACATGCGCAGCGCGCCTGTGTCAATGCTCTGGCCATTGTAGAGCAGGGCCTGCGATGCGCTCCCCTCATAACCGGGAGCCACAATGGTGATGGTGGTCTCGCCGGGGCGCGCATTGCTGATGCGGAAATCGCCGGCAGGGCCTGTGGTGACAGAGATTCCCTGATCCGGAATTGTAACAACAGCACCCGGAATGGGCGAGCCCGTATCGGCGTCAACGACGCTACCGGTCACCACAGCTGTCTGAGCCATAGTGGAAAGCACCGCTGAGAGCAGCAGCGATAGAAAGAGTTTTAAT
>DBFWRP010000434.1:0-1148 GCA_048222005.1 Muribaculaceae bacterium
AGATACGGTCGCCGGGAGTCGGGTTGGTAAGGCACCAGTCATAAGTACCTGCGGGTACCTGGATGGTAACGGTGTTGTTAACAACAACGTTGCTGGTGGTGGTGCTGCCGTCTGCATTTACGGGAATCTTGTACTCGAATGCATCGTACAGACCTGCGGGTGCGTTGCCGCCCTGGGTGAGAGGACCTTCTACGGGGATCTCATTGCCGTATGCGGTTGCATCTGCATCGAGGAGCATCTGGTAACCGGAACCGTCGCTGAATACATCACCTGCGGTGAGGCTGATGGTAGCCATGCCGCCGGGTGCGGGAGTGTTGGGGTTCTGGGTGGGAGTGGGTTCCTCGGTGGGAGGTACGGGAGTGGGCTCACTGCCGCCGGTGATGGTAACGGTTGCGTTATTTACAACGTTGGCAATGGGGGTTGCCTGACCGCCGGTGGGGAAGTTTTTGAACTCAGTGATGACGAGAGCGAGATCGCTTGCGCCGTTTGCTGCACCTTCCTTAACGCGGAGCGTTACGGAGCAGATGGTGCCGCTCTGAGTGAAAGCAGCGGTGGGCATCATGACGCCGAGGCGCATGGAGCCGGGGATGGTGGTGGCATCAACAAGCTGAGTGCCGCCGAGGTCGATGATCTGGTTGAGAACATCGCCGCGAGTGTGGGACACATACTCGAATGCATCAGCATTATAGTTGAACTGCATGTTGAGTACATGTGCTTCGAAAGTGCCGTTCACGGTGAGGTTAACGGTGATTTCGTCGCCGGGGGTTGCCGTTGCGGGTGCATTTTCAACTGCGAATACAACTTCGCCGTCTGCAAGCACGGGGATGGCTACAAGGGAAAGTACCATCATTGCCGCTACGAGCATTGCAAGAAACTTTTTCATGTGGTTCTCCTTCCAACATATTTTTTTGCAGCTTTTGCTGCTTCGACCGAGCAGACGCTGTTGCACGTCCGCGCCAATCGGACATTATTCTATCAAAAAAATAATGAATGTGCAATTCCCAAAGCAAAATGCTCTTTTTTTACTCGGTGACATTTGAATATTCAATTTTCCCTTCACTGCCGTAAATATCGCGCATTCTATCAACATTCTCTTTTCGTAAAAATAAATAATATATTTTTAATTTCAGCCATAATCAACCTTAATT
>DBFWRP010000435.1:0-16652 GCA_048222005.1 Muribaculaceae bacterium
GAATAGCACCGCTCCATCAAGCAATTACTTTTAGTCACTATAAACCATTATTACATTTATGAGAAAAATCTTTACCCTTGTGGCAGCAGCCCTCCTCTCGGCAGGATTTCTGTCCGCGGCAGAACCTTTGTTCTCTGAGACGTTCGAAACCGCCGAAGACTTTGGCCGCTGGCTTGAAGTAGACGCCAACGAAGATGGCTCCAAATGGCAGTTCAATCCAGACGGAGATCCCTCCCACGTTTATTATCAGTTCAACGGCAGTAATGCCGCCAACGACTGGCTCATCTCACCGGCCATAAACATTCCCGAAGCCGGAAGCTATATGGTAAGCTACGAAGTGTACGGAAGTTCCTACAAAGAGGCGATAGAAGTGTGGTACGGTTCCGCACAATCGGTTGCCGCGATGACCACCATGGGCAAATCACACGAAAGCATACCAGCAGAACGTCAGGGCGGATTCTTCCTTGTCGATGCACCTGCCGGCAATCTCCATATCGGCTTCCACGCCGTCACCCCCGCCGACCGCTGGCGCCTGTACCTCTGCAACGTGAAGGTAACACAGGTCAACAATCCCGTGGACCTGCGTGTGGCAGAAATCGTGACGCCTGTCACCGGGGAGGCCCTTTCGCAGGAAACTGTGAAAGTAAAAATCGCCAACGACGGTCTGGTGGACGTTGACAGCTACCAGGTGGCATTCTCGGTGAACGACGGCGAACCGGTGATTGAAACCGTCAGCCAGCCGCTCGCCAAAGGCGCCACGACAGAATACACCTTCACTGCAAAGGCCGACCTCTCCACCCCGCGCGGAACCTACACCGTAAAGGCCTGGACCATCCATCCCGACGACATCGTTCCGTCCAATGACGCCACATCCGCCAAAGTACGCCACGTCGCTCCGGCAGCCGTGCCCTATTTCATGGGCTTCGAACCTGACGAGGACACATCAAACTTCAGCTACGCGAACCTCAACAACGACGACGGCTACTGGCACATCGCCATCAACGATTTCTTCACACATTTCTCCCGTACCGGCGACGCATGCATGGGCTATAACTACAACAAGGAGAATGCCGGCAACGACTGGTTCTTCCTTGAGCCCATAACGATGGAGACCGGCTGGTATGTCCTCAAATTCTGGTATTCAGCCACCGAGAACCATCCCGAACGCCTGCGCGTATGCTACGGCAACGCCCCCACTCCCGAAGCAATGACCAATGTGCTTGTGGAATACAACCCCGCTACGAACGAACATTATCTTGAATCAATCAATGTGTTCGAACTCAAGCAGTCCGACAAGATTTATTTCGGCTTCTACTGCTTCAGCGATGCCGATGAAAACTGGCTCGTAATCGACGACCTATCGATTGAAAAAATCGACAACACCTCGCTTGACCTGATGATAACCGACGTGACCGCACCCGGCACATACCTGCGTGCTGCCAACAAGAAGGATGTGGAATTCACCGTACGCAACGTGGGCATTATCGATGCCAATGCCACAGCCAACGTCTACCTCGACGGAACTAAAGTGAAATCCGAACCGCTGACGATTGCAAAACAGGAAATCCGCAAAATCACCATGACCGACGTCCTGGCCGGAATGACACCCGGAGCGCACACCTACAAGGTTGAGATTGTCTGCGACGAGGACAACAACACCGACAACAACGTTATGGAAGGCACCGTGAACTACCAGACCGATGCAGTGATGCTCTGGGACATGGAGGATGCCAAACTCCCCGCCGAATTCACCTACCGTGTGGAGGACAGCGCTACATTGCACCCCGACGCCGGCGCCGAATTTAACGAGGACGGCTTCGGAATCTTCAACCTCGAGCACTATCTGCTTGGCAACCATGCCATGGCCGCCGCCACATGGTTCACCGACGACACCAGCGCCGACCGCTTCATCGTGATGCCCAAGGTGAAAGTCACCGGCAAGAACGCCCATTTCATGTGGAATTCCAACTCCATCAACGAGAGATACCGCGAAAAATATGAGGTGAAGGTATCCACCGGAGACGACAAATGGTATGATTATACCGGTGTTGCCGAAATCAGCAACGAGTCAGTCTATCCGCAGACACGCGGCATCGACCTCTCTCCCTACGCAGGGAAGGAAATCTATGTGGCGTTCAACATCCGCACCAAAGGCGGCGAAGCCCTTATCCTCGACAATCTCGGTTTCTACGGCGACGTTGAGGCTGCCACAAGCGGCATCGAGGATGTCTTGGCCAATGCATCGGGCAGCAATGCCATCAAGGTGGTTGACGGCATGATTGTGGTTGAAGGCGGAGCCGAATCCATCGCAGTCTACGACCTAAGCGGCCGCATGATGCTCTCCACCAACGCCTCCCAGGCCGACATAACAGCACTCCCCGCCGGATTCTACATGGCGAAAGCCATCACTCCGCAGGGAACAGCAACGCTTAAATTCGCCCGCTGATACACCCGGACATAATCTGATTTACAGGACGGCGCGCCGCAACCGCAGGCACGCCGTCCTGCTTTTTTATGTTCCATAGCCGGCTTTATTTCCCATAGTCGGCGAAAATCACTATCTTTGCTTGAATCAACAAAAACTGCCATACATTGAACAACTCGATACTCTGGGCCGACGATGAGATCGACCTGCTCAAACCCCATATAATGTTTCTCCGCAGCAAGGGCTACGACCCGGTGACGGTGAACAACGGCCGCGACGCCCTCGAACTGGTGGCATCGCGACACTTCGACCTGGTGATTCTCGACGAGAACATGCCGGGCCTCACCGGACTGGAGACTCTCCAGCGCATCAAGGAGATGTCGCCGCAGACCCCCGTGATTATGATCACCAAGAGCGAGGAGGAAAACATCATGGACCAGGCCGTGGGCAACAACATTGCCGACTACCTGATCAAGCCCGTGAACCCCAACCAGATTCTAATGTCGATCAAGAAGAATCTGCACAGCGAGAAACTTGTGTCGCAGACGGCCACATCAACCTACCAGCAGGAGTTCGGCCACCTGGGAATGCTCATCAACAGCGCCTCCGACATCGAGAGCTTCTACACCCTTTACGAAAAGCTCGTGGCATGGGAACTGCGCCTGGCCTCGGCCGACTCCAACATGGCCGACATGCTTAAAATGCAGAAAGCCGATGCCGACGCGGCATTTTTCAAATTCGTGCGGCGCAACTACGAGGACTGGGTGGAATACATCCCGTCGCTGAAAGGCGCCGCTAAGGCCGATGCCGCCGACCGTCCGCTGATGAGCCCCGAGGTATTTCCCAAAAAGGTGATGCCGTTGCTGGATGCCGGAGAAAAGGTGTTTTTTGTCCTCATCGACAATTTCCGCCTCGACCTCTGGCTGTCGGTGAAACCGATGCTGGCAGAATTCTTCACCTTCGACGAAAGCCTCTACACATCCATCCTTCCCACCGCCACACAGTATGCCCGTAACTCTATCTTTTCCGGACTGATGCCGATCGACATAGCCCGCATGTTTCCGCACCTGTGGGTCGACGAGGACGAAGAGGAGGGGAAGAACCTCAACGAGAGCGAACTGGTAGAAACACTGTTCAAGCGCTACCGCCGCAACTGCCGCTTCTCCTACAACAAAATCAACGACTCGGCCGGAGGCGAGAAACTGCTGCGCGAATTCTCCAACCTCGCCAACAACGACCTGAACATAATCGTGCTCAATTTCATCGACATGCTCTCGCATGCCCGCACCGAAAGCCGCATGATCCGCGAACTGGCCGGCTCCGACGCCGCCTACCGCTCGCTGGCCGAATCGTGGTTCCGCCACTCATCGGCGCTCGAGCTGTTCCGCCGCATAGCCGAATCGGGCGCGAAGGTGATTGTCACCACCGACCACGGCACAATCCGTGTGGACAACCCGGTGAAAGTGGTTGGCGACAAGAACACCAACACCAACCTGCGCTACAAGGTGGGGAAAAACCTCGCCTACAACAACCGCCAGGTCTATGAAATAAAGAAACCGGAGGCGTTCGGACTCCCTGCGCCAAACATCAGTTCGGCCTATATCTTCGCCGGTAACAACGACTTCTTCGCCTACCCCAACAACTACAACTACTACGTGCAGTATTACACCGGCACATTCCAGCACGGAGGCATCTCGCTGGAGGAGATGCTGATACCGTTGGTAACACTCACACCGAAATCATAAACAGATTTTTCCTCAACTCATATATACCCACAACCACTCAGTTATGTCAACGAAAACAACAATCAACATACCCGACACCGCCGCCCTCCCCGCAGCCGCCAAAGAATTCGCCGCCCTCATGGGAGATGAGACCGTCTATGCCTTCTACGGCGAGATGGGAGCCGGAAAAACAACATTCATCCGCGAACTGAGCCGCGCCCTCGGCGTGGAGGAGGACCTGGCCAACTCCCCCTCGTTCTCCATCATCAACGAATACCGCTCGGACACCACTGCCGAACTAATCTACCACTTCGACCTCTACCGGCTGGAATCGGTGGAGGAAGCACTTGAAATCGGCGTGGAGGATTATTTCGACTCCGGCGCCCTGTGCCTGCTCGAATGGCCCGAACGCATAGAGCCGCTGCTGCCCGACGACACTGTGCGGGTGAACATTACCATCAACCCCGACATGTCGCGCACCCTCACAATCGAAAAGCCATCCGACACTCAGGAATAAACATAACACCACGAGCAGGAATGACCATAAAGGAACTTGACCAGACCCCGTCGACCAACACATGGGCCAAGCAGCATGCCGCTGAACTCACACACGGCACTGTGGTTGTGACACACAACCAGACTGCCGGACGCGGCCAGCGCGGAAACTGCTGGGAAGCGGCTCCGGGAAAAAATCTCACATTCTCGCTTTTTCTGCACCCCGAGGGAGTGAGCCCCGCCGGGCAGTTCCTCATATCCGAAATCGTGGCGCTTGCAGTGGTGGAGGCCGTGGAGCACGCCCTGGCAGAAGCCGTGGCCTCCGACCGCATAAAAGTGAAATGGCCCAACGACATATACGTGGACGACCGCAAGATTGCCGGCATCCTTATCGAGCACACCCTAACCGGCAGCGGCATAGGGCACACCATAGCCGGCATCGGCCTGAACGTGAACCAGACAGTGTTTGAATCGGATGCCCCCAACCCCGTGTCGCTGGCCATGCTCGCCCACAAGGAATTTGCCCTCGCACCGCTGCTTGCCGGAATATGCAGCCGCATTGCCGGAGCATTCCCCGTGACTGATGCCGATGCCGTGCATGCCGAATATCACAGGCGCCTGTGGCGTGCAGACGGCATGCCTCACACATTCGCCCTCCCCGACGGAACCCGTTTTGACGCTGTGATTGAAAAAGTAGCCCCCGGTGGCCAACTTTCACTGTTGACCTCTCCGGGGGCAGAATCTTGCACGTTCCTGTTTAAGGAAGTGTCGTTCGTTTTATAATTCTCGCTTGCGCAAATCAGCAAACAGGCATCTGGCCGAAACGGTTGGGGCAAGGTTCGGAGGGCTTGCAGCACCATACGATCCACAGAATCCATCCCACGATGGGGATGAGCAGGATGAAGTACCAGCCGCCGCCCTTGCCTATGTCGTGCATACGGCGCCAGGACACCGCCAGCGACGGAACGAGGAATGCCAGAGAGGCAATTCCGCTGACGTACTGGCCGACATGGCCGAACAAACTGCACACAGCGCCCACGATGAATGTGAACAGAACCCACCACCAGTATTCGGCGCGGCTTGCACGACCTGTGAATGTGGCATACTTGTTGAAACAAACTTTAATGGCGTCTACAAAACCCATATAGGGTGTAGGAGGCACATTGGGGAAACCGGCCTGGTTTCCGCAGCCTTGATTTTGAAATTGCACCATAACTGTAAGTATAGATATGTGTGATTCTAATTCCGTATTGCTTGTGACGGCAACGCTGCAAATTTAACCAATTTCACACATTCTGCAACCAAATCGCATTATTTTCTTTCTCCCGGCGAAGGAATTTGGTGCAAATCAAAATTCAGAGATAATTATTTAGTAATTTTGTCGAGCGGTGCATGGCAGGCAGTTGCCGACATGCCGAACCGTGGAATCGGCTCGATTGTTCATATTTAAAGTGGCAATAGGAATTGGCCGCAATCCGTAAACCGCATCATATTAGCGCTTACAACAAATGAGGGATTTAATTCGTGGAATCATAGCGGCCGCAGGGCTGATGCTCGTGCCGTACGCATCGCGCGGGGCAATGGCTCTGCCCAGCCCCAGTGTGGAAAGTCAGGACGTGCCGACCGACTCGGCCGCATTCTCGTCGAGCCAGTCGGTGGGACTCGTGCTGAGTGGCGGAGGCGCCAAGGGGATTGCCCACATCGGCGTAATCAAGGCGCTGGAGGACAACAATATCCCTATCGACTTCGTTGCCGGCACATCGATGGGCGCCATCGTGGGCGGCCTCTACGCCTGCGGCTACACTCCGGAGGAGATGATGGCGCTGCTGCTGTCCGATGGGTTCGCGGCATGGTCCACGGGACAGATCGACCCAAACCTCACCTACTATTTCCTGCAGCAGCCGCGCACCCCGGCATTCGCTCACCTCAATGTGAACCTCAGCCGGCGCGACACCACGGCATCGGCCTCTCAGGGGCTCATGCCTTCGAGCCTTATTTCGCCGCTCCCGATGAACTTCGCATTCATGGATCTTTTCGCGGCCTACACAGCCCAGTGCGGCGGCAATTTCAACAATCTGTTTGTGCCTTTCCGCTGCGTGGCATCGGATGTGACACACAAGCACAAGGTAGTGTGCCGCAGCGGCATGCTCAGCGATGCCATCCGCGCGTCCATGACCTTCCCAGCCGTTTTCGCACCGATAAAGATAAACGGAGTGGAGCTTTACGACGGCGGCATATACGACAACTTTCCGGTGGATGTGATGCGTCAGGACTTCTCCCCCACCATAATGATCGGTGTGGATGTGCATTCGGAGGACGCTCCGGTGTCGAACAGCATCGTGGCACAACTTGAAAACATGATCATACAGAACAACAGCTATGAACTGCCCGCACATGAAGGGATACGCATACACGTGGACGTGAGCCGGTTCTCGCTGCTCGACTTTGCCAAGGCTCGCGAAATCTACGATGCCGGCTACCGGCGGGCAATGGAGATGATGGACTCGATGTGCTCGCGGGTCACAGCCCGCATCCCGGCCGAGACACGACGCCTCAAACGCCACGTGTTCAAATCGGCATCGCCCTACGTGCGGTTCGATTCAGTGCATGTGCACGGCGGAACTCCGGCACAGAATGAGTATCTCACACAGCTGTTCATGCGCTCCAAACAGCATGCCGACACCTTCGGCATCGATAAGGCACGGCTGGCCTACTACCGCGCACTCACTCCCGGTAAACTCCGCAACCTCTTTCCACAGGCACACTACAACCCGTCGACAGGGCTGTTCAGCCTCGACCTCACAGCCGATGTCAAGAATAATTTCGCGCTCGGAGCAGGCGGTTATCTCACATCGTCTGTCAACTCCATGATATTTGTTTCGGCAAGCTATTCAAGCATGTCGTTCTCGTCGTTCACATCGCGCCTTATGGGATGGATCGGACAGAGCTACATGGCCGCACAGGCCGACGTGCAGATGAACCTCACCAACAACATCCCCTCGGCTCTCGAGCTGAAAGCCGTGGTATCCCGGCAGAAATATTATGAGTCCGACCGTCTGTTCTTCGAGGACAACTCACCGGCATTCATCTCGAACTACGACATGTTCGGCCGCCTGAGCTATGCCTGGGCCGTTGGCCGCAGAGCCAAAGCCAGTGTAGGCATCGGAGGCGGACAGAACCGGCTGAAATTCTATTCCGGCGAACAACTGATGGCCGACATTCCTGCCAGCGAAGAAACCAAAATGAACCTGGGACAGGCCGTAGGACGCTTTGAGTTCAATTCGCTCGACAACCAGAGCTACCCTGCTGAAGGTACCCGCATCGACGTGTCCGCCATGCAGACCTTCGGGCGGTATCACCACCGCTACCACTTTCGCCACCGGGAATCAGAGATGGAGGAACCTCCGTGCTACACCCACAGCCAGCACTGGTTTCAGGCCGAATTGGCTGCCGCAAGCTACTTCCCGCTGACCAAGACTTTTTCGCTCGGTGCAAGCTGCAATGTGCTGGTCAGCAACCGTAGGCTGCTAAACACCTATCTTGCATCGGTGGTCAACGCCCCGTCGTTCTCACCGTTCTCGTCGCTCGACAACGTGTTCAACAAGGCGTTTCACGCCAACTCCTTCGCCGCCATCGGCGTCACCCCGATATGGCGCCCCCTGCAGCGGGCACAGGTGCGTCTGGCGGCCCACGCGTTCATGCCGTTCCGCCGCATCGAGGCCACAGAGGCCGGCGAGGCCGCCCATGGCCGATGGTTCTCCGACCCTGAATTCCTTGCCGAGCTCGACCTGGTCTACAACCTCCCGTTCGCATCGGTCTGCGGCTACGTCAACTATCTCTCCTCCCCTTCAGGCAACTGGAACGTCGGCCTCTCCTTCGGCCTCTATTTCACCGCCTCCAAATTCCTCCGCTGATTCCAACTTCGCTGGCACAAAAAAAGCGCTGTGTCCTGAGGCAGGACACAGCGCCGATACTTTAATGCGATGTTGCTATTAGAACTCCGGATTATTCACCGGGGATGATAGCCTCGCTGGGGCAAACTTCTGCGCAAGTTCCACACTCGATGCAGGTGTCTGGATCGATTACATAGATTTCGCCTTCCGAGATTGCTTCAACGGGGCAGTTGGGCAGACATGTGCCGCAAGCAACACATTTGTCGGTAATTACGTAAGCCATTTTTCTTAAAATTTTATTGAAGTTGATTTTTTGAGTTGCCTTTATTTCATAGGTGTGCCATCTATCTGCAATAGGCGAAACGCCCAAGGCGCACGCCGACGGCACACATTGCGTTGCAAATTTAGCGATTTTCCTCAAAAAACCTCCATCACTGCCCACTTTTTTTAAAGCAGCCCCATTTTATGTGCGGGCGGCGACGGTTTTATCCATATGAAAGGCTTGGCCGGGAAGAAGATTTGCGCTCGCAGCCTTCATAAGCAAGCTATAAATCAGGCATGCATTCCATAATGCACGAATTCAGAGAATCGGAGAGAGGAGGCGCATCACGGATTCAAGCGCCTTTTCCAGGAATGGGCGGCGGTTCCACTCGGCCGATGTGATGCGGCGGCTGTCGTGCAGCTCGCGCATGAACAGGGCTTTCATTCTGGCGTTGAATTCGGTGGAATAGATGAGCATGTTGGCCTCGAAATTATGTTCGAAGCTGCGGAAGTCGAAATTGGTGGACCCGACGGTGCAGAAATCATCGTCGATTATCACCGCTTTGCTGTGGAGCATCCCTTTTTCATAGAAATACACCTTGATGCCGGCACGCAGACATTCCTGTACATACGAGCAGGTGGCCCAGCGGAGCATGTCGCTGTCGCTGCGTCGAGGCACAATCAGGCGCACGTCGACTTTTGACAGCGCCGCCACCTGCAGTGTCTGCACCAGGCCCTCGGTCGGGATGAAATAGGGTGTGAGGATATACACACATTTTTTTGCTTCCGATATGGCCTGCTGAAAAATCAGCGTCATGTTCATCCACTGTGTAGTAGGTCCGCCGGTGACAAGCTGCATCCCTATGTTGCTGTGGGGATGGCGCGCCGGGCGCACCTCGTCGACAAGCAGCGGATGTCCCATGAAATTCCAGTCGACAGCAAACGACTGCTGCAGCGCGGCCACGGCAGGCCCCGTGACGCGCAGATGGAGGTCGCGCCACATGGGGAACATTTTGCCGCCGTCGATGTAGCGGTCGGCCACATTCATGCCTCCGATATATCCCACCATGCCGTCGATGACGGCAATCTTGCGGTGGTTGCGCCAGTTGATGCGTGTGCCGAACGGCGGAAACACCACCTTGAAGAACGGATATGCCTCCGCGCCAGCCTCCTTTAGCCGTCGCAAAGCCCTGCGAGACAATTTGAAAGAGCCCACATGGTCGTAGATTATGCGTACTTTCACCCCCGCACGCGCCCGCTCCTCAAGAGCGGAAAGCACCCGGGAACCAATGTTGTCGTCAACAATGATGTAATATTGCAGGTTGATGTAATGCTGTGCGGCGGCGATGTCGGCCAGCAGGGCGTTAAACTTGTCCGTACCGTTGTCGAACACCTCGGCATGGTTTCCTTCATAATAGTTCGACCCGCACAGCGCCGAAGCCAGATTGATGCGTGCCTGAAGCGACTCGGGTGGACGTCCGTGACGCACATCGGTGAGATGCCGGGCCGTAAGGCGGCGGAGCTTGCGGCGGTTTCTACGTGAAATGATCCTCTTGTTCTGGATGTTGCGTCCGAACACCAGATAGAGCACCAGTCCCACCAGCGGCACCACAAGCAGCACAGTGACCCATGCGAGCGATTTGACCGGATTGCGGTTCTCGCTCACCACCACTGCCACCACCCCGAGAATAGTGAGTGCATACAGCAGATTCAGAATCCACCATACCCAGCCGTTGGTAATATATTCAGAGATCCAGAACACCCGGTTTCGTTGATATTATTATGCGGTTTTATTCCTCAAGCAGATCATATCGGAGCGTAAGGTCGGAAGCCTCACGTGCCCCGTCGACGTGAGCCGGCAGCCCGGCCGGAGTGCCGGAAGTGTTGCCCACTATGCGGCCTCCGGAAGTGACAGCAAACGACGGCGACTGCTGGCCGAGAGCCGAGAATCCCATTCCGCGCCAGTCGGCGTCAAGCCCCATCTGGTCGAGCAGAGTGGGATACACATCCACCTGTCCCATCACGGCCTTGCGGTAGCCACTCACGGGCGCATTGATGATCAACAGCGGCACATACTCCTCGGCACTCACAAGCTTGGCGCCTGCAGCATCGCTGCGCAATGCCGAACGCCACGGCGACAGTGCCCCGCGGTCGCCCACGATCACCACCATCGTGCGGTCCCAGTCGGAACGCTGACGCAGGTAATCAAGCAGACGCCCCACGGCCTGGTCGGTGTAATGAACGGCCGTCATATAGTCGAGCAGACGGGTGGGATAACCCTCGGAGAGAGCAATTGTCTGCAGTTCATCAGGAATCTTGAAGGGGGCGCGGGAAGAGTGGGTCATCAGCTGCACATAGGCAGTCTCCCCCTCGGGCCACACCTCGCCGCGCTGCATGCGCGCCACCGATTGCGAAATGAACGAATTGTCGCTCAATATTTTTCCGCCTATAATTTCGGCGTTGTTCCATTTGTCGCGCATCACCAGATGGTCTATTCCGAAGGCTTTGGCCACACGCGCCACATTCCACATCCACGGCTCGCCGCCCGAAAGCAGATATGTCTTGGCTCCGTTGCGCTTCATTGCATCGGGCAGTGTGTGGAAATGATTGTCGGCATGCCGCACCGAGAACGAACCGTCGGACATGGGATACATCCCCGCAAGCATCAGCAGCTGGCCGTCGATGGAGCGCCCCACCCCGGTCTGTGCCAGCACGCGCGGGGCATAATAGGTGGACACGGTTGAATCGAGCAGCACCCTGTTGAGATTGGGCGTCAGCTCCTTCCCCTCCACCTTTATCCCGATGGGCCATGATTCGAGCGAATTCCATAGCACAACCACCATATTGTCGCGCTTCACAAGTGTGTCGGCCGGCTCACCCATGGCATTGCGGAAACCCACATGCTCGCGCCCCCAGCGGGCCGCGAAGTCGCGCTGTTCGCCGGTTATATCGGGCTGCGCCGCAGTGGCATCGGCCACGAGCACCCCCGGAACCGTGTAGATCACCGGCACCGCCGATGAAGCGAACCCGCAGCGTATCTGGGCTATATGGTGACTTATGCCACCCGAGAACATAGCTATGACAGCCGACACAAGCGCCAGCATTCCGAGAGTGCACAGATAGAACACCACATTGGGGCGCGGCTCGTCGGAATCCTCGCCGGGATTCATCAGCAGGAACGTAACCGCCGCTATGACAGGCAGCACCAGATAAAACCAGCTGAATGTGTCGAACATAACCGATGTAAAATCAAGCTGCGCGGCAATGTGGCCGTAGCCTTGCGGGGGGATGGCATCGAAAAACGTGCGGCAATACATCAGGTTGGCAATCAGCACCGCGTCGGCCAGCAGAAGCACAACAAGCTGAAGCCACTGCCGACGCGAGCAAACCGTCGGCAACGCGAGTGCCGTGGCCAGCAGCATGGCGTTGACATAAGTGCCCACATGCAGCATGCCCCACATCAGCGTCTGGATGCTCCACAGCACATCGAATGCAAGCACCGTGACAAGACTCCCGAACCACGCAATCATGAACCGCCGGGTCCACAACGCCTCCGGAAGCATGAGCCTGCCTATGGCTCCCACAAGTATGTTTTTCTTTTTATGTAATCCCATTTCAAATGCTGATGAATTTTTATTGCACGGCAACCGCCAGCAAGCACGGCGACAGGAGATTGCATCCGAATCCTAAGAAGAATGCCGGCAGCCCGTATCTGTCCGTGTATGTGAGTCAAATGTAATAACTAATTTTCACATAAACAAACACTCATGCACTAATGGTTTAAACAATCCTGAATTTTTATTACAGGCGACGAAGGTTTTTCGGTTAAGTTTGGTTTTGTGGGGAATAAATGTTAATTTTGCTCAGAAAACCAACAACCTTAAATATCAACAGTTCTAACAACTTGAAACTATGTCAAAAGTAACAGTTGTGGGCGCCGGTAACGTGGGCGCCACCACCGCCAATGTGCTTGTAACCTCACAGATTGCCGACGAGGTTGTTCTCATCGACATCAAGGAAGGCGTGTCGGAAGGCAAGGCCATGGACATCATGCAGACCGCCAACATCCTCCATCTCCAGACCCGTCTGACCGGTGTGACCAACGACTACACCATGACCAACAACTCCGATGTCGTGGTTATCACATCGGGTGTGCCCCGCAAACCGGGCATGACACGCGAAGAACTCATCGGCGTGAACGCTAAGATCGTGAAATCCGTGACCGACAACGTGCTCGCTCACTCGCCCAACGCCATCATCATCTGCGTTGCCAACCCCATGGACACCATGACCTACCTGATTCACAAAATTTCCGGTCTGCCCAAGAACCGCATCATCGGCATGGGCGGCGCACTGGACAGCGCACGCTTCAAATACTTCCTCAGCATGGCTCTGAACGCCAACGCTACCGAAGTTGAAGGCATCGTGATCGGCGGCCACGGCGACACCACCATGATTCCCCTCACCCGCTTCGCAGCCTACCGCGGCCTCCCCGCATCGAGCCTCATGCCCGCCGACCAGCTTGCCAAAGTGGCAGCCGACACAATGGTAGGTGGCGCCACACTCACCAAACTTCTCGGTACATCGGCATGGTATGCACCCGGTGCAGCTTCGGCACAGATGGTTGCAGCAGTGCTCCACGACCAGAAGAAACTCATCTCCTGCTCCTGCCTGCTCGATGGCGAATACGGTGAAAGCGACCTCTGCATCGGTGTCCCCGCAATCATCGGCCGCAACGGTATCGAGAAAATCGTTGAGTTCGACCTCAACGACGAGGAGAAAGCCCTCTTCCACAAGAGCGCCGAAGCCGTTCACAAAACCAACGAGGCCCTCAAGGCAGCTCTCTGATTTCAGGGCAGCCCTAACGGCTCAAAATAAAATCTCAGCATGACATTAAAAAAATTCATTCCCGTTTTTGCCGCTGCATGCGCCATGTTCGCAACCACCTCGTGCAGCCAGCGCGCGGAGCAGAACACAGCCGAGGAAACCGAAAGCGCCACCGGCACAGTTGACCCCGCCGAAATAGGCCAGCCCGTACATGTGCTTGCCGAAGGCGAGACCATCAACACCGTAGAAGGCAAGCTTGTGGTGATCGACTTCAACGCCACATGGTGCGGTCCCTGCCGCCAGTTCGCTCCCACATTCGAGGCTGTGGCCGAGGAGATGGCCGACAAAGCGCTGTTCTACAGCGTGGACGTTGACCAGCATCCCGAACTCGCCCAGAAATATGACGTACAGTCCATCCCCATGGTGGTCTATCTGCAGCCCACCGGACAGTACAAGTCTACTGTCGGCGTACTCTCGAAGGAGGACTTCACGGCAACCATACAGGAAAACCTCTGATTGCGCCCGCGCCACCGCATGGTGCACTGCGCAATGCAGCAATCACAACAGACGGTGTGTCAGCCCCCTGACACACCGTCTTGATTTTTCAATTCAGGCTCACATTTGCCTGTGACGGAACATTTTTGTATCTTTGCCGAATATTGGCGCCGGTAAATCAGCGTCAAAATCTGAAAAAACACAACACAAAATGTCGCAAAAATCTGAAATCTGTTGCATAGGACATATTACCCTTGATAAAATCGTAACCCCGCGCCACACCGTCTACATGCCCGGCGGCACCGCCTTCTACTTTGCCCACGGCATCAGCAGCCTCAAACATGCCAACTTCCTGCTGGTCACATCCCTGGCCGAATCGGAGATGAAGGCCGTCGACGATATCCGCGCAAAAGGGGTGACAGTCGAAGTGCTTCCCAGCGAACATTCCGTCTACTTTGAGAACAAATACGGCGAAGACCAGAACCACCGCACACAGCGCGTACTTGCCAAGGCCGCCCCGTTCACAGTCGACAGCCTGCGCAACGTGGAGGCAAAATATTTCCACCTCGGCACACTGCTGGCCGACGATTTCCCACTCGATGCCATCAAGCACCTCTCCACCAAAGGGATTGTTTCGGTGGATGCTCAGGGCTATCTGCGCGAAGTGCGCGGCGAGGATGTATTTGCCGTTGACTGGCCCGAGAAAGTGGAGGCCATGAAATACATCCACATCCTCAAGGCAAACGAAAAGGAGATGGAGACCCTCACAGGCAGCAGTGACCCCTACGAAGCCGCCCGCATTCTGGCCGACTGGGGCGTGAAGGAGGTGATTCTCACCCTCGGAAGCAACGGCTCCATAATCTATGCCGACGGCAAATTCCACGAAATCCCGGCTTATCCACCCGTAGATGTGGTTGATGCCACCGGCTGCGGCGACACCTACATGACAGGCTACCTCTACAAACGCAATATGGGCGCCGGTTACACCGAGGCAGGCGACTTTGCCGCCGCCATGTGCACCCTCAAACTCGCAGCCTCCGGCCCCTTCTCCGCCACCGAGCAGGACGTCGAAGCCGTCATCGCCGCCGGCCGCGCCCTCTGACACAAGCCTGCCCAGACACAACCGTAGTTATCCATTGGAACAAAACACACGACGGCGATGCATTGATTGATGCATCGCCGTCGCGTGTTTTGTTGTGTTATTTGCTCAGCGCTCAATGCTTTGAGCGGAGCTGAGCAAAAGCGTAGAAGGCCACGAAGAGGTAGCCGAGGCACGGAACCACAAACGAGGTGGCGATACCCCAGGCATCGGCGGCCGCTCCCATCAGCGTGGTGCCCACAGCACCCCCGAGGGGAGTCATCATCATTATCGCACCGGCCATCTTCGTGTCGGCGCCGGCCTTCGGGATGGTCAGGGCAAAAACCGTGGGGAACATGATAGCCTCGAAGGCATAGCACAGGAACACGCCGTAGCGCGCCATTCCGCCCCAGTTCAAGGCAACAATAAGCGAACCCAGCACTGTGAGCACCGCACAGAAGGCAAGCACCTTGCGGGCCTCGATGCGGCTCATCACGAAGCTACCGAGCACGCGGGCAAGCATGAACAGACCCAGTCCGCAGAACGACAGCACTGCCGCGGCGGCAGTAGGCGTCATCCATCCGCCGTCGGTGGCGTAATTGATGAAGAACGTGTTAATCGAAATTTCCGCTATCTCATAGCAGAACAATGCGCCCACGCCCAGCATGAAACCTTTGTTGCTTACAAGCCTCTTCAACGTGGCCACAGTGCCCGCCTGCCTTCCATCCGCTTCGGCCTGCGCCAGCGTTTCCGCATCGCACTTGGCATTGATTTCGGGAAGCTTCACAAAGCAGAACACCACCGCAACCAGCAGCACGGCCACACCCATCACAGAGTATGGCAACGCCACGGAGGCCTCAGGGTTGTTGAACAGGATTCCGCCCACAATCACCGGGGCGAGAATGCATCCCAAACCGTTGAACGACTGGGCCAGATTCAAACGGCTTGGAGCCGTAGACGGGTCGCCAAGTTCCGTGATATAGGGGTTTGCGGCGGTTTCAAGCACCACCAGTCCGCATCCTATCACAAAGAGCGACACCAGAAAGAAATCGAACGAATTGAGACCTTCGCCGGGAATGAACATCAGCGACCCGAGACCGAACAGCGTCAGGCCCAGCACCACACCGCGGCGGTAGCCGAAGCGTGTGATGAACATACCGGCCGGGATGGCCATCAGGAAATAACCTATATAAGTTGTGGCCTGAATCATGGACGAACGCGTGAGCGTTATGTCCATCGACATCTGGAAATGCTTGTTAAGTACATCGAGAATGGCGCGTGCAAAGCCCCATATGAAGAAAAGCGAAGTGACCAGCACGAAAGGCACCACAAACTCTTTCCTTACCAAACGATTTTTTACCTTATCCATTGCTTTTTGTTGTGTGTTAATCGCTCCATTTGCTGCCGGGAGGCTATGATGGAGTAAAGCTTTTATAACTCAGATAAATTCAGAT
>DBFWRP010000436.1:0-3242 GCA_048222005.1 Muribaculaceae bacterium
GTTGGACATAGAGGTGGGGTGCTTTTGACGGTTGTCAGTCCCCGGTGTTGCATGCTGCCGGACATGGTGTGGCATTGCATCGTGGTGAGCGCGCTTTCTGGGCGCGTGCTCCTTTCCTGCTGCCTTTGGCATGTTCACGGAACATTTTGCGCATCATCTTGTTCTCAAGCTCGTATAACTTGAGAATCTGCCGCTGATTCAGGAACTTGCTGTATTCTTTGTAATATTTTTCCTGAATGGCGTTGATTTTATTGCGGTGCTCGAAGCGTTCCTTTATGATTTTCTCGGCTTCGGCATCGGTTGTGACTTTCGCGTTGCGCTGTTTTCTGTTGAGTTCTTTTTTTGGCCCGCAGTTCCAGATTTCCTGCTGGCATTTTGTGAATGTGGCAACAAACTGTTTGGCGGTAGAATCGTCGAGATGGAGATCTTCCGCTATTTCGTTGGCCTGTATCTGTACGAACTGTTCGCGGGATGGCGGTGTGGCCTGCTTCTTGTTGCTTTTTGCCTGTGCGCCAAATCCCACCGTCAGCAGGGTTATGGCAATTGCCGCGAATTTTAAAGCGTGTCTCATTGTTTATGTTTTTTGCTGTTAATAATCAATTATCATGTCGTTCACGAACGTGTCGAGGATATAGTCCTGGTCTGCTGTGCTAAGATTGCTGAACGCTTCCTCTATCGTTGTTTCTCTCGGTGTGACCGTGTGGTGGGGGCGGAGTGCGCTTATGGAGAATATCATGGCTGCCAAAACGGCTGCTGTGGCCACGGTGTAGAGTGCGCGCGCATAGCGCCTGAGTGGCGATATCCTTCTGGTTGTCTGGAGTGCTGCCGCTTTCTCCATGGTCTGTTCCACGAGCTGATCGAAGAATCCATCGGGAACTCTGTAGGGCATGCGTTTGCCCACTTGTTCAAATTTGAAGTTGTTGGTCTGCTCAGTCATGGCTGTTCATGTATTCAATTATTTTGTTTTTAGCTATGTGATAGTTGACTTTGGCTGTGCCGGCCGATGTGTCGGTGGCTTCGGCTATGTCCTCATACGACATGTCGTCGTAGTATCTCAGGTTGAATGTCACCCTCTGCTTGTAGGGGAGCGAGTTGATGGCATCCTGGAGTTTCACGGCCTCAAGGTCGGAGTAGTCGAAGTAGTCGTCGGCCTGTAGTGCCTTGAGGTCGGGAGCCGCGTCGTCGATGCTCACGCTTACGGCTGCGTTTTTCCGCAGGTGGGTTAGTGCCTCGTTGGTGGCTATTTTGTATATCCATGCCTTCAGAGCCGAGTTGTCGCGGAGGGTGGAAAGCGACTGAAACATCTTTATGAATGTTTCCTGGACGACATCCTGGGCATCGTCGTGCGATCCGACAAGGCGCCTTACGTGCCAGTAGACCGGTTCGCCCCATTGCCTCATTATATCGCGCATTTCGCTTTCGGGCTGCTTCCCGCGTGGCGGCGATGCGGTCGGAGTGTTTTGTTTCAGTTTTAAAAGCATTTGCAGCTGGGAGAGGGGTTTGTTTGGTGATTACGTTATAATGACACGTCGGATGGGCCGAAGTTAAATTGCGCGAAGTTAAAATTTATGAATACTGCGCCGGTGTACGGTATTTATGTCCTGAAGTTGTGATTTATTAAATTATTTGCCACCTTTGTGCAGTGTACAGGATTATGCAGCATGTGCAGCCCTGCACTTAAGTACAAGTTTATGATAGATTGATTGTTATGAGCAATTCAGATACATACGGAATGTCTGGGCCACAGGTAGTGGCTGTGGCACGCCATGTCACGTGGGTGGGCTTCTGGATAAACGCGGCTCTGGGGCTGCTGAAAGTGCTGGCAGGAGTTTTCGGGCGTTCATCGGCCATGGTGGCCGACGGGGTGCATTCGTTCACCGATTTCTTTACCGACATCATTGTGCTGATTTTTGTGGGGATTTCACGCCGGAAAGCCAATCATGAGTTCCAGTATGGTCACGGTAAGTTCGAGACTTTCGCCACGATGCTGCTGGCATTGGTGCTGGGCATTGTCGGAGTGTTGTTTTTCGTAGATGGAGCTGAAAAAACATGGCAGGCATTGCATGGGGCGCAGCTTCCGGAGCCCACTTGGCTGGCGCTTGCAATGGCGCTGGTGTCGATCGGTTCGAAGGAATGGCTGTTCAGATACACGCGTGCCGCCGGTGAGCGCATCCACTCGCCTGTGGTTGTGGCTAATGCATGGCATCATCGCAGCGACGCAGTGTCCTCGCTGGCCACTTTGGCAGGCATTGCAGGAGCTATGTTTCTTGGTGCGCGGTGGCGCGTGCTCGACCCCGTGGCAGCCATGGTGGTAAGTGTGTTCATTGTGATTGTCGCCTTCAGGATAGGGCGTCCGGCTGTGGCCGAATTGCTTGAGGTTTCATTGCCTTCAGTGATTGTAAGGGGTATGTATGGCGTTATAGGTCACACTCCGGGGGTGGAGGCGTTTCATCATTTTGCCTCGCGTCGTAATGGCAACCGCATGATAGTTGATTTCCATATAAAGGTGAATCCGCTTATAACGGTGGAGCATGCGCACCACATTGCCTCGGATGTGGAAAGCCGTCTGAAAGCCGAATATGGCCGGGAACTCTTGGTCACCATTCATATAGAACCATACCAAGGGCAGCTGGTGGATGAAAATAACATGTGTGAGTGACGCTGCAGGCGTGGTGTGCCGGTGAAATCATGCGCCATGCCGGCGTGTCATGGCATGTCATGGCATGGTTCGTCGTCAGCTGATCTGACTGATGCACCGCTCTATGGCCTCTGGCGACAGCCCTTCCTGCCTTAGGCATTCGGCAAGTTTTTGTTTGCGGGAGGTTGGAAGAGTGTTGTTGTATAGCATCCTGCCAAGTTGTGCGAACGCGTTGGTTATGCGCTGACGCCCATCGGCAGTGTTGATGTCTATGCCTCCAAACGTGGAGCGGTCTTTATGCAGCACCATGAAGTATAGGCCGCCGACGATGAGCGAGCTGATGGCCACGGCGTCGGTGTCTTCGCTCCCTTCAAATTCATGCTGCAGAAGTTCGGTGATCTGATTGAAGTCTATTTCGCGTAATTTCGCCGTGCGTTCGGTCGTGGGGGTGCCTTCAGCCACTTCCCAGCGAAGCAGCTCAACAATCATGTGGTCGTTGAGAAGGGCTTTCAGCAATTCCTGAAGGCTTGTGGAATATCCTGTCACATTGCTCAGGTCGGGGCGTAACTGGTGGGATAAATCGCTCACCCAGTAGTCATACCGC
>DBFWRP010000437.1:0-3901 GCA_048222005.1 Muribaculaceae bacterium
TCTTTCGCAAATTTTATAACCAATGCCTTGAGTGCCATTGCCGCATATTGTTTCTTTCCAAAGAAACCATCTATTTCACTGGAGTTCGTGCCGGACAATCAATTGACGTTATTCTGATTCCTTATATCGAACTCACGTTAATTAGGGCGGTGTGGTTTTATGCCTTGGCAAGTGCGTCGGCGAGAGCGCTGATGCCGCAAAGGTCGGCAGGATGCATGCGGCTGCGGATGGTCACCACAGGCGCCACCTGTATCATCTCTTTCATGTGGCTCATGGCGTCACACATCAGTTTGCCTGCCACTGGTGCCCATGATCCGTTTTCGATCAGTGCGAACGGCCGGTTGCGGAAATTCTTCATTGCCAGATGGTGCAGGAAATTGTGCATGGCAGGGAAGAGGGAGGCGTCGTAGGTGACTGAGCAAAGAGCCAGGCGGCTCAGGCGGAATGCCTCGGCCACGGCATACGACACATCGTGACGGCAGAGATCCATCAGGACCACTTCGCCCGCATCGCGTTTTTCAAGTTCCATGGCCAGGCGCCGGGCGGCCTCGGCTGTGCCGCCGTAGATTGATGCATAGGCCACCAGAGTACCACGGCATTCCGGCTCGTAGCGGCTCCATTTGTCGTAGAGAGTCCAGTAGCGGGCGAGGTCGCAGTCAAGTGCCGGGCCATGCAGCGGGGCTATGGTTCCGAATTTCAGTCCGGTGAGTTTCTTCATCAGCGCCTGCACATTGACGCCGTATTTCCCCACGATGTTGCAGTAATAGCGGCGTGCCTCGTCGGTCCAGGCTTCGGCGGCATCCGACATGGCGAACGAGCCGAATGCGTCGGCCGAGAACAGAACGCCGTCGGTCTCGTCGAGCGTCACCATCACCTCGGGCCAGTGCACCATCGGAGCGGTGATGAACCGCAGTGTGGTGCGGCCAAGCGACAATGTGTCGCCGTCGGCCACCGTAACGCGCCGTTCCGAAAGGTCGATTCCATCAAAAAAGTTGTCGAGCATGGCCATGGCTTTGGCCGTGGCCACCACCTTTGCCTCCGGATAGCGTTTAAGCATAGCCCGGATGCTGCCCGAGTGGTCGGGCTCCATGTGCTGCACTATCAGATAGGCGGGCGTGCGGCCGCCGAGGGCGTCGGCCAGACGTGTCAGCCAGTCGGAGCAGCGGCGGATGTCCACGGCGTCCATCACGGCTATCTGCTCGTCGTCAATCAGATATGAGTTATAGGAAATCCCTTGGGTGAGCGGGTACTGGCCTTCGAACAGGTCGAGGTTGTCGTCCTCCGCACCTATGAATTTTATATTGGGGGCTATTGCTTGCATGATTGTGTGTTGTTGAAAGGAATCAGAATGCAAAGTTAGCAATTTTGCGCGTTTTGGCTATGGGTGCCGAGGAAGGTTTCGGCAATTACGCGCGGAAAATGTTCGCGTTCGAGGGCATGGATTTTGCATTCCACCTCGGCGGGTGTGTCGGTCGGTTCCACCGGCACGGAAGCCTGGAATATGATGCGGCCTTCGTCGCAGGCATCGCTGACAAAGTGAATGGTGATGCCGGTTTCTTTTTCGCCGGCAGCAACAACGGCTTCGTGAATGTGGCGGCCATACATTCCCTTGCCGCCGTACTTGGGCAGCAGCGAGGGATGGATGTTGACAATGTGGTCGGGGTAGCGGGCGATGAGGAACGGCGGCACCATAAGCAGGAATCCGGCAAGCACGATTATGTCGATTCCACGGCTTTCGAGCAGTGTGGTCATGGTTGCTTCATCGTTGATGAGGGCTTTGGGCATTACCACGGCCTCCACTCCCAGCGCTGCGGCGCGGTGGAGCACGCCGGCTTCCGCGCGGTTGCACACCACAAGCGCTACTTCCGCGCTCTGTGGATGCTGGTGAAAGTAGCGTATGATGTTTTCGGCGTTCGAGCCGTTGCCTGATGCGAATATGGCAATCCGTTTCATTTCGGTATCCGTATGCGGTGATTCCCCTCCTGGGGTAGAATATAGGAATTAAACGGAAGCGGGCACAACATTGTTTGTGTGTCGTGCCCGCCGGTTATGGTTTTATGAGTGACGTTATTCTCCCGCAGGGGCGAGCTGCACGGTGAAGTGGCGCATGAGCGGGGCTTCCCATGTTATCTTCACGCCACGGGTTATCTCGTTGCGGCGGTCATATACATTCTTGAGGGCCACAGCCACCACGTTCATGTGGTTGTCGGTATAGGTGCGGCGCGGGATGGCCAGACGCAGCAGGTCGAGGCCGCCGAAGCGGTTTTCGCGTGTCACGGGGTCGCGGTCGGCGAGAATGTAGCCGATTTCGCAACCGCGGATGCCTGCCTCGCGGTAAAGTTCTACGGTGAGGGTCTGGGCCGGGAACTCCTCTTTGGGCACATTGGTGAGGATTTTCGACGCGTCTACGAAGATGGCGTGGCCGCCGGCGGGACGCTGGTAGGGGATGCCGAACTCGTCGAGACGTTTTGCCAGATATTCCACCTGATGGATGCGGGTGTACAGATTGTCGAACTCGGTGTTCTCGTCAAGTCCGACGGCCAGGGCCTCCATATCGCGGCCGTTCATGCCGCCGTATGTGAGGTAGCCTTCGAAGGGGATGGAGAAGCGCTGGGCGCCTTCAGCCCAGTCCTGATGACGGGTGGCGAAGAATCCGCCCATGTTTACGATGGCGTCCTTCTTGGCCGACATTGTCATGCCGTCGGCAAGCGAGAACATCTCGCGCACAATCTCCTTTATGGTCTTGTCGGCATAACCCTCCTCGCGGGTCTTGATGAAGTAGGCGTTCTCGGCGAAGCGTGCGGAGTCGAAAATAACGCGCAGTCCATGACGGTCGGCCAGTTCGCGCACGGCGCGCAGATTGGCCATCGATACGGGCTGTCCGCCGGCAGTGTTGTTGGTGACGGTTACGATGATGAAAGGCACGCGCCCTTCGTTTTCGCTCACGGCCTTTTCAAGTTTGGCTATGTCCACGTTGCCTTTGAACGGGTGCTCCAGCTGCGTGTCGCGTGCTTCATCTATGGTGCAGTCAACGGCAAAAGCCTTGCGGCTTTCGATGTGGCCTTTGGTGGTATCGAAGTGTGAGTTGCCGGGCACCACGTCGCCCTCCTTCACAAGGGCGCTGAACAGCACGTTTTCGGCTGCGCGGCCCTGATGCGTGGGCACGACAATGGGAAATCCGGTGATGCGTTCGATGGTGTCTTTCATTTTGAAGAACGAGCGGGCGCCGGCATAGCTTTCGTCGCCGGTCATCATGGCGGCCCACTGGCGGTCGCTCATGGCGCCGGTACCGGAGTCGGTTAGGAGGTCGATGTAGACCTGCTCGGCAGGGAGCTGAAACACATTGTAGTGTGCGGCCTTGATCCATTCTTCGCGTTCTTCTCGTGTGCTGGTGCGGATGGGTTCCACCATCTTGATGCGCCAGGATTCGGCAAAAGGTAATTCCATGGTATCGGTGATAAATTGTGAGGGGTTTATTGGGATTTAACAATATGGGTTATGGTGTGAGCGATGGCGGTTCTGTGAGATCCGCCTGAAGCATGCGCAAGGCCGCTTCCGCATCATTGGCAAATGTACAAAGAATTTTTCCTCCAAACAAAAAAAGCGTCCGGATTATCATAGTTTCATTTTTATGGCTATGAATTCACGCCTGACAATATGTTTTATCTGCCTGAAACCGATTTACTTCACTGAAACATAGCTATCCTGCCCCGAGAAAGGATTCCGCCATCTGACATAGCCCTTGTCAAGCTGTCGGAAAAACCAGTCCGGATAAAATGCCGGAATGTCGGTAGCCCTGCTTGCCGATATTATCAAAGGAACCTGGGCCAAGACTTCCGTCCCATTATCGTCGCGAATAGTTATGGTCTGATGTTTCATCATGGTAGAATTATTATTGCAC
>DBFWRP010000438.1:0-2476 GCA_048222005.1 Muribaculaceae bacterium
CTGGCGGCGGCTCTGGGCAAGGAAACGACGACCGTCATTCATATGGCGGCAGGCGGCAAAGACCGTTTGAACGCCATGTATATGGTGGACGGCTACGGCGAGAACAACCCCATCGTGGAAAAATCGCAGTTCATCATGTCCCTTGTGGAGCAGATCGACAAGGCCGGTGTCGGCCCACAGCAGAAATCCATCATCGACCGCTGCACGGCGCTGGTGTATCAGGACGCCGAGCGGACGGGTAAGCCCGCTACGCTCTGTGACCTGCGAAACAAGCTGTTGGAACAGCCCGAAGAAAAGGCAAAGGAGATCGCCTTGTCGCTGGAGCTGTTCACCACCGGCTCACTGGATATTTTCGGCCACGAAAGCACCGTCGATCTCGATAAGCGCATCGTCGTATTCGATATTCACGGCCTTGGTGAGCAGCTGAAGCCGACGGGACTGTTGGTGATCACCGACACCATCCTCAACCGTGTCACTCTCAACTGGAAGAAGGGCAAGCGCACCCACATCTTTATCGACGAATTTCATGTCGTTTTTGAAAACGAGCAGAGCGGCATTTTCTTCAATTCCGCATGGCGGCAGTTCCGTAAGCGCAACGGTTATCCCACCGCCATCACGCAGAATGTGGAATACCTGCTGGATTCCGTGCAGGCAAGCACGATGCTCTCCAATTCCGAATTTGTGGTTATGCTTAATCAGGCGTTTTCCGACCGTGCCAAGCTCTCAAAGCTCCTGAACATCTCCGACGAGCAGATGAGCTATGTCACCAATGCCGATGCGGGTTGCGGGCTGATCAAGTACGGCTCGGCGCTGGTGCCGTTTATCAACCGTTTTCCCAAAGACACCGAGCTATACCGCTTAATGACGACCCGCCCCGGCGAAGGGGTATTCGGCAGCGGGAACGCATCTTAATAGGAGGTCATATATGAAAAGCAAATATCTGATGATCGGGGCGGCCGTATGTGCCGCCCTTTTCCTTTTCTCCGGCATCATGCTCTGGCAGCAGTATGCAGATGAAAAACAGAGCTCAGAAGCCTTTGAACAGGTCGCTGCACTGGTAGAAGCCGAGCTGTTGCCGGAGCTGACCGCATTTGAAAAGTACCGTGCGGTGCGGGAGCAGAACAGCGACTTTGTGGGCTGGATCTCCGTCTCCGGCACAAACATCGACTATCCCGTAATGCAGACCGTGGATGAGCCAAATTTCTATCTGAAACGGGGCTTTGACAAGCAGTACAGCGATTACGGCGTGCCCTATGTGCAGGAAAACTGCGACCTTGCGCTGTCCGACAACTGCGTGATCTACGGTCATCACATGAACAATGGGACGATGTTTGCCGATCTCTGCAAATATGAAAGTGAGGACTTTTATCAGGAGCACAAGACAATCCGTTTTGATACCCTGTCCGGGTTTGGCGAATATGAGATCGTGGCGGTGTTCAAGACGGTCGCCTATTCCGAGCAGGGTTTCAAGTATTACCACTTCACCCGTGTGGAGTCGGCGGAGGACTTTGATGCCTATATCGGTCAATGCAAGGCGCTTTCCCTGTACGACACCGGCGTAACGGCGGAATACAGTGATAAGCTGATCACGCTCTCCACCTGCGAATACAGCCGCAAAAACGGGCGCATGGTCGTTGTTGCCAAGCGGATCACCGCACCCTCTGCGGAGGTGGGCAGCAATGCATGACATTAAGACACGGGATGTGGTCAAGGGAACGATAAAAGCGATAGACAAATCGGCGGTAGCCGCCGAACGCTTGAAGGATGCCTATGTCCGCACCAAGAACAAGGCGGAGCACAGCGTTTTTGCGGCAGAATCCTCTCCTGAAGAATACGCCGCCGACCGCACCTTGACCGGGGTGGAAACGGCAAGCCATGAAGCCGCTCACGGGCTGGATAAAGTCGGCCGCAAGGGTATGAAAACCACCAAGGGGAACATCTCCAAGGCAAGAGGGAATTCTCAGGCGAGAACGGCAGGTTTGCCGAAAAATCAAGCGCATAGCGACATCAAAACAAATAGTCGCAACAGAAAGGCATTTGCGAGTTCCACAAGGAAGGCGGCTGTCAAGGCCGCTACCGCTGTTAAAGCCGTGATTGCCAAATCAACGGCTTTGATCGCCGCTATCGCCGCCGGTGGATGGGTCTCTGTCACCGTCATTATCGTAGTCTGCCTGATTGGGATGATTGCAGGCTCCTGCTTCGGCATCTTCTTCTCCGGCGAGGACAGCGGTACAGGACAGACCATGCGGCAGGTCGTGCAGGAGATCAATAATGACTATCAGGCGCAGATCGATGCTGCGAGAGAACGCGCCACCCACGACAAACTCGAAATGTCCGGCTCTCGCGCCGTATGGCCGGAGGTGTTGGCTGTATATGCAGTAAAAACCACCACCGATCCCGACGATCCGCAGGAGGTTGCCACGGTGGACGATGCCAAGAAAGCCATTCTCAACGATATTTTCTGGCAGATGAACGA
>DBFWRP010000439.1:0-3044 GCA_048222005.1 Muribaculaceae bacterium
GGATATAGGTTTTCAGTTGAATTCGAAGGCATAGCGGAGTGTGAGGCCGCACGAAAAGCGGTTGCCCCGTTGCAGAAACGCGTTGCCTATCGATACGAAGTAGAATGTGGCGAAGCGGGTGGAGGTGATGTTATCGGCCCAGACATCCACCGACAGCGGGCCTTTGTCCACGCGCACGGATGCGTCCAGCAGCATGTAGAACGGTTGTTCCACGGTGTTGGCTTCGTCCCAGTATATTTTGCCAACTCCGCGGGTGCTGACGTTGGCCGAAACGGCGTCGATGAACGAGCGGCTGAACCGGTGCTCATATGCGGCACTGATGAAAAGTGTGTTCGACGGTGCGTACGGCACGTGCTTGCCCGCATAATCGGTTTTCCCGTTGAAGAATTCGCGGAATGTGGCGTGGGTGAATCCGTAGGCCACGCGGGAGGAGAAACCGTTGCCAAGGCGTGCTGTAGCGGAGATTTCGGCTCCTGTCGACCGGGATTTTCCGGCATTTGCCATCATGCGTCCGGTCACGCTCCCTTCGGGGAACACGGTGAGCTGCTGGTCGAAGCAGTCAATCCAGAACGCCGTCAGGTCGAGCTGCAGACGCCGCTCCCACAGGTTGAGGTGTGCGCCCACTTCGTAATTCCATGTCTTTTCAGGCGAATAGCGCACAATGTCGTCGGCCGAGTAGCGTTCGGCCAGACCGAGTTTACCCATTATGCGCTGCTGAAGCACATCGCTGAACATCTGGGTGTTATAACCGCCAGACTTATATCCCTTCGTGACGGATGCGAACACGTTGCCCGCAGAGCCCGGCAGATTGTAGCTTACGGAGAATTTAGGGAGCAGCTGGTTGAACGACTGCGAAAGCTTGCCCCGGTCGTCAATGTCGACAGGGATGTTAGTGGCATAAGGCTTTTCGGTGCCGTCGGTAAGGTCGTATATCGAGTAGGTCGACGCCGAGTAGCTGTGATAGCGGATGGCATTGTGTTCCCAGTCCCATCGCAATCCGAGGGTCAGGGTGAAATCGCCTGCATTGAGCTGGCTTTCGTGGTAGAGCGACACGCCGTAGGAGGGGAGGAGGAAACTGCTTTCAAGCCGCAGCGAGCGCTGGTCCCAGCGTATGGGATAGTCGGGGCTCATGGCGTTGGCGTTGTTCTCTATCAGCGTTGTGAGGCCGTGGTTGAAGAATGTGACGGGGGCGTCCATGTTTCCGCGCCTGAAAAATCCGAATGCGCCTGCCAGCCAGTTGTATCGGCTTTTCACATTGCTGCGTGCCACCACATCGGTGGTAAAGGCATATTCGTGCCGTGCCTGTGTGAGGGTGAAATAGTCGAGCGGCAGGAAATCCTGGTCCAGTGTCATGTTGTCGTTAATGTACTGGAAACTGCTGATGGCCGAGAGGTCCACGTCGCCGAGGTGGATTTTGGCCACAAGGCCGTCGGTAACGGTCAAACGGCGGTAGAAGCACGTGTCGTTGTAGGCTATCCGGCCTGTAGCCGCCGATTCGTAGGGATAGCCGTGCTGCTGCGAATGGGCTACGGTGGCGGTGTTTTCCACGATGGTGTTGTGGCTTGTGCGCCAGATGGTTTTCCAGCGTGCGCTCCATAGCCGTTCCTTTCCCACGCGTGAGTTGTTCACCTCGTTCCGGAAAAATCCGTCGGTGCCGGTGGCATATACGTTGAGCGATGTGCCGTGGCGCCGGTTGAACAGTTTATATATGCCGAGCGATGCCTTGAACGAGTTCTGCGAGCCATATTCACCCGTGAAGCGCACACCCTCGAAATTGAAAGGGGAAAGTGTGTGGATGTTTACGAGGCCGCCCATGGTGTTGCGTCCGTAGAGGATGTTCTGCGGGCCGCGCAGAATCTCGATGCGCGATATGTCGGCCAGATCGAAGTCGAAATTGTCCTTGTTTATGATGGGCACGTTGTCGATGTTCAGGCCCACCACCGGCTGGTCGATTCGTGTGCCAAGTCCGCGAACGTACACAGACGATGTCATGCGCGAGCCGTACTGCGGCATGTAGAAATTTGGAGCCATCTCGCTCACCTGCTTTATGTTCACAAGGTTGTCGCGTTCAATCTCGGCGTGGTTCACCACCGTTATGGCTTCGTCGTGATTTGCGAGCACGCCCCCTTTGATTGCCGTTACCGAGACCTGCGGCAGCGATATGAGCGAGTCGAGCTGCTGGTCCGGACGCATGTCGGCAGCACCAAGGGCGGCGACGCCTGTGGCTGCGGCAGTGATTAGAATGGCTGTTCGGAGAAAATGCTGCACGTGACTGGATTTTTCTTGTTCAGGAGTGCAAAGGTAACTATTTTTTTGCTAAAAAGCTCTGTAATGCTTGGGTTATGATGGATTTTTGCTGTGCCGGTTTTCCTGAAAAGGGGAAAAATACTATCTTTGTGAATGATTTCACCAGTCAAAGCTATTCTGCAACGCCAGAAAATTCAGTTAAAAGCCAAAATCCCGCAGTAAAATGGGAAAGGAACTACCACGTGAAGACAATCGGCTGATTGAGCGTCTGCGGCAACCGGAAAGTTGCCGTGCGGCGTTCAACGAGGTGGTGCGTGCCTATTCCGAACCGCTTTACTGGCAGATACGTAGGATTGTGGAGACGCACGACGATGCTGCTGATGTGTTGCAGAACACGTTCCTGAAGGCATGGCAGTCGGTTGAAAACTTTCGCGGGGACGCCAAGCTGTCCACATGGCTCTACAAGATTGCCCTCAACGAGAGCATCACGCACATGGCGCGTGAACGCAAGCGCGGTGGCGTCTCCCTTGATCAGGAGGAATCAAATCTTGTCAACATGATAGAGGCCGACCCCTGGGTGGATGGCGACAGTCTGGTCCTGGAATTGCGAAAAGCAATAGCCACTCTTCCCGAGAAACAGCGGATTGTGTTCACTATGAAATATTTCGATGAAATGAAATATGAGCAGATGAGCGAAATCCTGGGAACATCGGTGGGTGCGCTGAAGGCGTCCTACCATCTTGCGGTCAAGAAAATCGAGACGTATTTCAATAATTTGGAGTGACAAAAAATTTCAA
>DBFWRP010000044.1:0-1269 GCA_048222005.1 Muribaculaceae bacterium
AATGGATTTTCAAGGACTGCGGCGGTTTTGAGTACATCAAGGCCGCCGTTCCTTATGCCCTCAACAAAGGAGTGACGACTACACGCTGACACGGCGGCTTTAGGAGGGAGCCGCCGTGAAGCAAAGACAGCTTCGACATAATTCGGCAGGAATTTACCTGGCAAAAAAGCCTGACCGTCAATCGGCCCCCATCTGCTTATGAACAGGCACTATCGTGGCTGGTCTATAAGCGTCATAAGTCATCTTTTAGCAGCGCCAGCCGCCGTTCTTCGGATGCTGGCGCTTTTGCTTGTCGTTTTTTCGGGAATTTCCCCGAAAGGTGTCGCTCACCGCCTTCATTTCGGTTCACCCGTCAACCCGTGAATCGAAATGGAGGTACATAATGCAGAAGATCAATCTTCGGGAACTGTATACAGACAACCTCCTGCATTATAGAATCCCGAAAACTTCCAGATAATCAATATTATCGGAAGTTTTATGCCGCAACGACCTTTAAGGTTAAACCTCTCCAATTATTACTATACCACGACTTGATTCGGTGGGCAACAAGACATATCAGTATTTTTTCGAAATGCTCTTAATATCTTCCAAGCATGAAAAGCACCCCTGCCAATCTATGTGTCATCGCACATTTCATTGGCAGGGGTGCTTGTGTTTATTGTAGGCTGCTTTCCGTTTTACTGATGCAAATTATCAAATTTGGTGGTAAGTTGGTGGTAAATCCACGTTGTTCCAGTATCGAACGCCACAATTTCAAACGAAACAAAGCCATTTTTTACGTTTTACTGCTCAATCGGCTTCATCGTGGGGAACAGCAGAACATCGCGGATGGAGGCGCTGTCGGTGAGCAGCATGACCAGGCGGTCCACGCCGAAGCCCAGGCCACCCGTGGGGGGCAGGCCGTACTCCAGAGCGTTGACGTAGTCGTAATCCACCTGAGCCTTGCAGTCGGGCTCAATGGCCTTGCGCTCGGCGACCTGACGCTCAAAGCGGCCCTTCTGGTCGATGGGGTCGTTCAGCTCGCTGAAGGCGTTGCCGTACTCGGTGCAGTCGATGAAGTACTCAAAGCGCTCGGTAAAGGCGGGATCATCCGGCTTGCGCTTGGCCAGCGGGCTGATCTCGACAGGGTAATCATAAATGAAGGTGGGCTGGATCAGCTTGTCCTCAACAAAGGCATCGAAGAACTCGGCCAGAATGGCACCCTTGGTGGGAACCTCGGGCAGCTCCACATGATGCTCCTTGGCAGAGGCAATGGCATCCTCGTCGGAC
>DBFWRP010000440.1:0-1005 GCA_048222005.1 Muribaculaceae bacterium
GCAGCTCCAACGCAACACGGGCAATTTGGAGAGCATCGGCAATGCTCAGCGCGCCGTCACCGTCCATGTCACCGGGCATTCCTACAGGAGGCTCGGGAGTGGGCTCGGGAGTAGGTTCGGGAGTAGGTTCGGGAGTGGGCTCGGGAGTAGGTTCATCAGCGGGAGTGCATATACCGGTTACGATAAGATCCTCAATTACGCAGCTGAAATCGGTGTCCCAGCCCTGGAAGATATATCCTTCGTGCTCGGGATGAACGGGGGGGACTGCGGCCTGACCGTGTTCAACCTGCTTGATGGTGATAAGGTTTCCGTTCACACCGTCGTAGAACTTGACTTTATGCTTAATCGCTTTGTAAGTTGCAGTCACGGTAACATCGCCCATGGCCATGTACAAAACCTGCTCATAACCGGATTCGTATACATTTCCGGAATAAACCCATTCCTTAAACTCATATCCTTCAACGTCGGGAGCGGTTCCGGGAGTGGGGATAACTGCCGCATATGCAACTTCGGCAGTGTCGATGGTTTCGCCGGTTACACCGTTGACATAGGTAACGGTGCAGGTTTCGTTCGCATGAATTGTCATTGCATCATGCCACATTTCGATGAAGTTTCGCAGCTCGTTCTGGCTCGTGAAGCCGCCGATGAGATGATCGCGAACAACACCGTCACGGCCGACGATGATGGTCTGGGGTATATAACCGCTGGTGTTGAACACGGAGCGAAGGACGCTGTCAGCACGGAGGTTTACCCAAGTGTAACCGTTGTTCTGAAGGAATTCCTTTGCGGTCGCGGGGGTACAGCCGTTGCCTTCACTGATGACGCCGATGAACTGAACATCCGCCTCGGGAGTGGAGGAGTAATACTCGTGCATTGCCTGAATGTGGGGCATTTCGGATCTGCACGGACCGCACCATGTTGCCCAATAGTTGATGAATGTGAGATCAGCATTTTGCAGAATGTCACCGGTGACGGTGTTGCCGTCAAGGTCAACGGTGTTAAAAT
>DBFWRP010000441.1:0-5139 GCA_048222005.1 Muribaculaceae bacterium
TGCAAATACTGAGTTTCAAACCAGAGACTTTGTTGCAGAAAAATCACACGTAATAATCACATTCACAATCCCTTGGAATGAAAAAACTTCTACTCTTCACCCTTTTGCTGCCGGGAATCGGTTTCGCACAGGCCCGTTTCAGCCATTTAAACTCAATTGAGCTCGGCAAGATGAAGGCCCAGCAGGTTGAGCGCATCGCAAAATCGCCGAGCCGGTCAACAGCAGTATCGCCTGAGGCTGAGGCGGACAACACCCCTCTGAGCATCTTTATGCGCGTTACTGACGATGCCACCGTGGCCCGCGTGGAGGCTGCAGGAGGCGAAGTGTCGCTCCGTGCCGGCAACATTATAATAGTGGAGACCACCATCGGACAGGCCGAGACCCTCGCCGCCACCGAAGGCGTGGTCACCGTGTCGCTCCCTGAGGAACTCCGGATGAGCGAATTCCAGAGCGGAATAGGCTACGACCTCAGCCGCCAGTGGCTCGGCCTCGACAAAATCCAGTCGGGAGCCGCTCCCCTGCCCCAGGCCTACGGCGGCAAGGGTGCCATCGTCGGCATAATCGACGGAGGCATCGACCCCAACCACGTCATGTTCGACGACGAGGAGGGCAATCCCCGTGTAAAGCGCATCATGAACCACATCGAAATCAGCGGAAAATCATTCACACAAAAATCCGAGACCCCCGAAAAGGTGCGCCAGTTCAAATCGGACAACAACTACAACACCCACGGCACCCACGTGATGGGCATCGCTGCCGGATCGTTCAACAACGAGGCCGAAGGGCTTAACCTCACCGGCGCCGCTCCCCAGGCCGACATCGCCATCAAATGCGGCATCACCGACAACGCGCGCCTCATCAAGGGCCTCGACTACCTCACCGGCTATGCCGCCGAAGAGGGTAAACCCATCGCCATCAACATCTCGCTCGGCAGCAACCTTGGTCCGCACGACGGCACCGACGAATTCCCCGCCGCACTGCAGGAATACGCGCAAAAGGATGGCGTGACCATCTGCGTCTCGGCCAGCAACGAGGGTGCCGACGGAGCATTCATGTACCACGAATGCGACGGTGAAGAGCCCATGCGCACATTCATCCTCAACAGCCCCTACACCGACTACCTATATTCACAGATAACCATGCTCCCGATGTTCCCCCAGGCCATCGGTATGATGCAGGTGTGGAGCGACGACGACACCCCCTTCGATCTCTATTTCGACTACTGCAAATACCCCGAGGCTGCCGACATCGCCCCCGAGACCCTCTCATCCTTCAAGCTTGAGCCGTTCAAGACCTGCTACCTCTCCACCACAGGCCGTTCACCGGTGACAAATCCCGACATTTTCAAAGGCGACGACAAAGTGTTCAACAAATACTACATCAACAGCTTCGTCGGTGGTGCTGGCGCACTCTATCCCGCCAACAACCGCTACTATGCCGAGCTTAACTTCCAGCTCGAATGCCCCGATCAGGCATCGTTCACCAACGGGCTGGTATCCATCCGCATCGTTCCCGGCAAACCCGGTCAGAAATTCTACGTCTACGGCCAGCCTGTGGGCATGTACTTCGGCTTCCGCCTCCATTCGGGCTACATGGAGCAGTACGGCTTCAAGGGCTCCGACGGCGACGGCTCAATCAACGCCATGGCCGGCGCAAAGGATGTGATCACCGTTGGGTCCTACACCACACACAACTTCTTTGAGCACGTTGCCGACCAGGTGACACTGGGCACCACATCCTCCTTCTCCTCGTGGGGTCACACCCCCGACGGCCGCGTACACCCGCTCATCTCGGCACCGGGCCATCTCATCGTATCGTCCATGTCGGGCCACTATTTCGACACCAACCTCAAAGGCACCGAGGACGCCGACAACGAAGCTGCCGTCTACTACCGCTACACCGACAAGAACAACAAGACACACTACTGGACCACCATGAGCGGCACATCCATGTCGTCGCCCTACATGACCGGCATCGCAGCCACATGGCTCGCCGCCGACCCGACACTCACCACAGCCGACATCCTCAGAATAGCACGCGAGACTGCCGACTCACCCAACGCTCCGCGTGAAAACGACGGTCCCGGCATGTTTGTCAACGCCTTCCGCGGCCTCTGCAAGGTGCTCAATCTCTCGGGCATCAACAATGTGGCCAACGACGACGAGGACGCCCCCTACTCGCTGCATCGCTCGGGAAACACCTTCACCGTGCAGGCTCCCGCAGCCGCATCAATCAAGGCCGAGGTCTACTCGCTTGGCGGTGCGCTGGCTCTAACCGCAGCCGCCGAGGATCAGGAGCTCACTGTCGACGCCTCCACGCTTGCTCCCGGCATCTATGTAATGTCGCTCCGCATCGGCAACTCGGTGCACGCCGAGAAGATTGCCGTGAAGTGACACCCGCTCCCACACTGCAACCGATCGCACACACCCTCTCTCCCCACTTCCAATCCAGCAGATTTGATACACACCCATTTTTCACCTTATCATTATTAGATTATGACTATGCGTAAAAGTCTACTCACTACGGCTGCGGCATCGCTGATGCTCGTTGCAGGAGTATCGGGCGCATCGGCCATGCCGAACCGCTTCAAGGCAATGGATAGAGGCTTAAAGCCCGGCTACCAGATGCAGAAAGCCCCGGGCAGCTTCCGCCAGAAAGCGGTCGATGCAAACGGCATCATGACCCCGGACATCACTCTGGAAGCCACACAGGTGGCCGAAATGATCCCGACCGGATGGCTGCTCAGCCCCACCGGCGAAACGTGGTTCTTCACCATCGAGACCGAAGGCGACCGCTACCGTCCCGAATCCTACTTCCCCCAGTGGAGCTTCACAAGCTTCAAGCTCACTGTCTACGACGGTCTTGCCAACGTCGTGGGATATGCCTACGGCGACATCGAATTTCCTGAAGGCGCAGGCCGGTGCAACTACGTGCTCCCCGAGGCCCAGCTCTCCACCACATTCTTCAACTCCAACTCGTCCGACGTGGAGGTGATCATGACCTTCAACTTCAACCCCATTGAGTTCCCCGACCCCGACAACCCCAATAAAGGTGTCTATGGTTCGAAGCAGTTCTCGGCCGCCTACTCACTGCAGCCCACAATGCCTGCTCAGCCGCAGACTCCACTGTTCGAGTGCCCCGGTGCCCTCTCCTCTACCATCAAAAGCAGCACCTCAACCGAAGGCTTTGTGTTCGGTTTCACATATTACTCTACCTGGGACAACGAGATTACCGAAGCCGACAAAAACACATTCCGTGTCTACAAGGCTGCATCATGGGGCAAAGCTCCCACCCTCATTGTCGAACAGACCACCAGCCAGCAACCCGGCGACGGCCTCAATGAAGCTGTGCCTCTGTTCATGGTGCTCAACGGCAACGACGTCTACACGGTGAAATCATACTACGAGAAGCCCTATTATCAGGACAACCCAGACTCCGATGTTATCGAGATGACTCCCGACAACAAGTACATCATCGAGATGTACAAAGTCGGCGACAAACCGCTCATCGGCGACGATGCCTCCCTGCCTGCTCCCACCTATAAGTTTTCCATCCCATGCGAAAAGGTGTCCGACCCCGACAAATATTACTGGAGGTCGTATGCCCTCGGAAACTTCCGTGGCGACAAGGACGTTACATGGGACTTCAGTACCGGCAACGATCCCTGCTTCATTGTCACTGTTGTGGAGTCCAACCTCCAGCAGGACGACGACGTGGCTTTCTATGAAGTCTACAACACAGAAGGAGTGAAAATCAAGGAGTTCGGAACCGAAAGCGGCCAGTACGTTGAATTCCCGCCCCTCGAAGGATTTCCCATGCAGCTTGGCTTCGACGTCAAGGATGACGAAGGCAACGACGTGACACGCCTCTACGACTGGCCTTCTCTCGAATTTAAAGGACAGATACCCGTGCTTTTCGAACATGAAGGCAACGTCTATATGCTCATCTCGGTGCCCTCTCGCATACCTGGGGAAGGCGGCGTGCTCTATGCTGCCAACGCATCGCTTGCAAGCACTGTGGAAGGCGAGAGCGCATTCTCTTATGTGGCATACTTCTATCCCGACGGCACTCTGCACCACATGGACACCCTCACCCTTCCGGAGAACACCGCCAAGGCTTTCGCCCTGACATCGGCCGAAGCCCTCGACCCCTATCTGTTCAACACCGACAGCAAGTACGAGTACCTCATCTGGCTCTACACCTGGAAAGGCGAAGGCAAAGTTGGCACCGACCTCTCGGCCGCCATCGTTGACGAAACCGGCAAGGTGATTGCAAAACGCACCCTCCCAAATGAGTACGTAAACCAGACTATGTATCTCTCCAACAATCCTGCCAAACGTTACCTCGTGATGGAATGGCGCGATGGAGCAACCTTCTCCAACAAGCCCCGCATCGAGTTCATCGGCCTCCCGCTCAACGATTTCGAAGGCCAGGGCACAGTTGAGGATCCCTACCTCATCTACACCTACGGCGACTTCAACCGCATCCGCAACAACCTCACTTCCCACTTCGCCCTGGCTGCCAACGTAGACATGGAGAACCGTGCCATCCCCACCATCGAAGGCACTTTCACCGGCACCATCGACGGCCGCGGACACTCCGTCAAGAACCTCTACCTGAGCCTCGACGCGCTCAACAACAAGAAAGCCCTCTTCAACAACATCGGCCAGCGCCCCGCCGTTACTGATGCTGATGAAGACGCACAGGCCGACGCCGCATCCACCCGTGCTGCAATCCGCAACATCACATTCGACGGCGTCACATTCCACCATGCCGCCACCAACCTTCTCGGTGTAAAGCAGCACGCGCTCCTGGCCCACACCGCCCTTTATACCGACTTCGAGAACGTGCATATGATCAACCCCAAGGCCGCTCTTGAGAACGTCAACATCAACTTCGGCGCACTGACTTACATGGCCGACAACTGTACGTTCACCGACTGCGCCATCAAGGACGCCGACTTCAACTTCTCGCATGCCAAAGGTCTGGCCGGCCTCGTCTACGACGCCCGCGCCTGCGATGTGAAGAACGCATTTGTTTCCGGTAGCTTCAAGGGCCGCAACAACGTTGCCGCCGTTATCGCTACGGCAAACTCCTATGCTTCCTCTGTCACCGACTGCCATGTCAACGCCACAATCG
>DBFWRP010000442.1:0-1027 GCA_048222005.1 Muribaculaceae bacterium
GGTATATTCTGAAGTCATCGGCAACATACAGCGCGACTGCAACTCGGCAAAAAAATACTGGCACTTCATCAAACTCATGGGCCGCTCGGCCAGCCACATCGCCCTTGAGTGTGCGCTTCAGACCCAGCCCAATGTCTGCATCATCTCGGAAGAAGTCGAGGCAAAAGACATGAGCCTCCAGCAAGTTGTCGATTACATCGCTGACATCGTCGCAAAGCGTGCCGAAGCTGGCATGAATTTCGGCACCGTGCTGATTCCCGAAGGCCTCATAGAGTTCATTCCCGCCATGAAACGACTCATTGCCGAGCTCAACGACCTCCTTGCCAAGAATGCCGAGGAATTCGCCAAGGTAGACACGGCAGACCAGCGCGAATACATCATCAAGCACCTTTCGGCTGAAAACGCAACGGTATATGAGTCACTCCCATTGGGTGTGGCCCGTCAGCTCAGCCTCGACCGCGATCCCCACGGCAACGTGCAGGTATCACTCATCGAGACCGAAAAACTGCTGTCAGAGATGGTCGGCAAACGCCTTGCACAGTGGGCCGAAGAAGGTAAATTCAATGGCAAATTCTCATCGCTTCACCATTTCTTCGGTTACGAGGGCCGTTGTGCCGATCCATCAAACTTCGATGCCGACTATTGCTACTCTCTCGGCTTCAATGCCGCGTGTCTTGTCAAAGCCGGCGTGACCGGATACATGTCTTCTGTCCGCAACCTCACCAAACCCTCGGTACAGTGGATCGCCGGTGGCATACCCATCACCATGATGATGAACATGGAACGTCGCCATGGCAAGATGAAACCTGTCATCCAGAAAGCACTCGTCCGTCTTGACGGCGCGCCCTTCCTCAAATTCGCATCAAAGCGCGACGACTGGGCGGTCAACACCTCATACGTTTACCCCGGCCCCATCCAGTATTTCGGCCCTGCCGAAGTCTGCGACCAGCCGACCATGACCCTCAAATACGAGCATCAGGGTAAATAACCTCTGAAATCCCTAATCACAGCTTGCATAGTAGAATGG
>DBFWRP010000443.1:0-8616 GCA_048222005.1 Muribaculaceae bacterium
ATTATATATTATCTGCTAATTTACCAAATTTATTCGGATGATACAGGCTTTACACCTATTTGTAATGCCGCTTTTATCTTATTTAAGACTTTCTTGAGTTGTTAAATTTTTCATAACTTTGCGGTATGAATCGATCACATATTATTGCGTTGTGTGGCCTGGCAGCCATGTGCGTCGGAACAATGGGCGCATCGGAGTTGCCGGAGCTTGAGAAGGGGGATAAAGGCGGTGACGTTGCCGCAGCACCGGCTGCTACAGCCGATGGAGCACAGAAGGGTAAAATAGATTACGTCCCCAAAATCCATGGCGTTATAAGAACACGCTGGGAGGGTGAGTTCGCTCATGACGGCGAGGATTTCCATCAGCGTTTTCAGGTGCGAAACGCGCGTCTGCTTGTTGAGGGCAATGTGCTCAGAAATGTGGGCTATTATGTCCGCATCGATGCCTGCGATCGCGGAAAGATGAAAATTCTTGATGCATGGGTGCGGTGGACCATCGACAGGCACTGGCGTGTGCAGGCCGGTCAGTTCCGTATCCCTTTCGGAACCGACTGTTTCCGTGGACCCGGTTCATATTATTTTGCCAACCGTTCGTTTGTCGGAAAATATCTGCTTAACATCCGTCAGGTTGGGGCAAAGGTGGGCTATTACGGCAGCAAGATTCCGTTGACTGTGGAGGCCGGAATGTTCAATGCCACTCCCATGACCGACCATGAACCATGGCAGGATGCAATGGACTATGCTGTAAAGGCAACCTACAAGCTGGGTAACGTAACGCTGGCGTCAAGTTTCGCATCGGTCGAACCGTACGGTGTGAGGATGAATGTGATATCTGAATCGGCAACCTGGCAATGGGACCGCATAATCGTAGAAGGCGAATACGTGAACAAGCATTACACCAACCATGCGCACGATGCTGTGGATGGCTGGAATGTGTTCGGGTCATATGCGTTGCCGCTCCATAAGAGTGTTTTCAACCAGTTGTCCTTTCAGGCCCGTTACGACGGCATGCTCGCACATTCCACCGGCAAGCCCGATAGCGACGGATTGCTGCCTACCGACGACCCACGCCGGCACCGCATCACAGTCGGATCTCAGTTAGCTTACGTCAAGAAGCCGCTCAAGGCGTTGATTCGCCTTAACTACGAACATTATTTTTATGGCAGCGGCACTCCGGCACCGCAAGGTGAGAGCAATAAAGTTGTGGCTGAACTTGTGGTGACATTCTGATGCCGCCCGGAGGCTTCGTTGAGACAAGCCAGAATAATCAATCAAAAAAGCAAAGTGCAGTGGCGTGGCTACTGCACTTTTATTATGTTCATAAGGCAGTTGCGGCAGTCGAAATCCAGACGGAACCGCAGTTGGCCGGAGGTCAGAAACAGTTTTGCCGGCAGTTTGCTTGCACTCTCTTTACGCAGGCATGCGCCCATTTCATTACGCAGGCAATAGCGGGTCTGCATCACGCGCATCTCTTTGGCCCCGTCCGTGTTGTCTGCCTCCACTGCACGTGGCAGTGGTGAAGCGTGTGGAGTGGTGGATGCTTCGGCATAAAAGTCGGCTGCCAGCCGGTTGGCGATGTTGTCATGGCGGCTGAGTTCATAGGTTGCCGGAAGTTTTGGCGATACCAGTTTTGTAAGCAGACGTCTGTGAAAGACGTGTGTTGCGCGATAGTTGTCGGTCAGAGCATCGGTTGCTTGGCGGCGAAGGTTAGTAAGAACCGAGGCTGGAATGAACAGGTTGCCAGTCTCGTCTGTAACGTTCGTGGCAACATAGGGGGTGTCGCCAAGTTTGGTCAGTATTCTGGCGCGGTTGGCATGCTGGTCGGTTTTGGCTTCAGTGTGTTCAATCGGCATTGAAACCGAGATTCCTGTTCCGTTTTCATCCGTAATGTCCAGAATGAGGTGGGAGGCAGCTGTGCGAAGATTGATGGAAACGTTGATGTTGCGGCGTGCAGTGCCCTTGGCCTCAAGGGCATCATTCCAGATTTTGTCGTTATTCCGGTAGAGTTCAGTGCCGGGAGCGGCATCGATATCGCAGGCCGTGTGCAATAAGTTCCCGTCGACTCTGTTCAATCTGAACCCCATGAATTCGCCCGACTTGTTGAAGTATCCGAGGCCGTCGCCGTTATGTAGCTCACTTCTGGACTTCACTTTGATTGTACGCGGTGATGACTGTGATGTGAGCGTGGCCACTTTTTCACCTGTCCATTTGGGCGAATTGAATGTGGCGAGCTTCTCATCCGATTTGGGCAGGGAAAACAGATAGCTTGTGTAGTTGCGGTTAAAGCTTTTATGCAGGTCAGGGCGGAACGTACGGGTGGATGTGCCCCTTGAGGCACGCATCCATTTGCCGGGATTTGCATCAACTATCCGGTCAAGAGCGTCGCTATAGGCGGCCACCACATTCTTTACGTATGCCTCGTCCTTGAGTCGCCCTTCTATCTTGAATGAACTTGCTCCTGCCTGCATGAGATCGGCAAGCATGTCGATGCGGTTCATGTCTTTCAGCGACAGCAGGTGTTTGTCGCGCACCAGCGCATTGCCTTCATCATCCTCCAGATTGAAGGCGTAACGGCAGATCTGGGCGCATTCGCCACGGTTGGCACTGCGTCCGGTGGATAGGAAGCTGGCCTGGCAGTCACCGCTGTAGCTTACGCATAGCGCGCCGTGAACAAACACTTCCAGAGGCACTGTCACAGCCTGGCGCATGGCCTGGATTTCCTGCGGATTCAGTTCGCGCGGCAGCACGAGCTGTGAGAATCCGGCGTCCTGCAGGAAGCGGGCTTTTTCAGGGGTACGTATATCGCATTGTGTTGACGCATGGAGTGCGATGGGCGGCAGGTGCATGCGCAGCAGGGCCATATCCTGTACAATCAGGGCATCCACGCCGATGCGGTACAGGTTCCAGACGAGACGTTCCACATCCTTGAGTTCGTCATCATACACTATTGTGTTGACAGTGACATATACCTTGACATTGAAGATGTGGGCGTAATTTACAACTCTCGCTATGTCCTCAAGTGAGTTGGATGCCATTTTGCGTGCCCCGTGGGCCGATGCCCCGATATAGATGGCGTCGGCACCGTGGTCTATGGCCGAAATGGCTATGTCGGCATTGCGTGCCGGAGCAAGCAGTTCGATCGGTTGTGGCATGTGTCGGATTTGCTGTTTAGGGAGTGAAAGATCATTTGCCCCAACGCGCGCGCTGAAGTTCGGCCGAACGGTTTTCGGCAGGATTGTCGCAGTGGTTCCAGAATCGTTGTCCGTCGAGCGCATCAGGCAGGAATTGTTGGCGGACGAAATTGCCCGGATAATCGTGGGCGTATTTGTAATCGGCACCATAGCCAAGGTTTTTCATCAGCGAAGTGGGCGCGTTGCGGATGTGCAGCGGCACCGGGAGGTTGCCGCTTTTGCGGACTTCTGCCAGTGCTGCATCAATGGCTTTGTAGGCTGAATTGCTTTTTGGTGAAGTGGCAAGATAGATGGTGCATTCAGCCAAAGGGATGCGGGCTTCGGGCATTCCCACTTTGTGTACAATGTCGAATGTGGCATTGGCCAGCAGCAGCGCGTTTGGGTTTGCCAGTCCGATGTCCTCTCCGGCGAGAATGGCGAGACGGCGCGCAATGAATACAGGATCTTCGCCCCCTTCGATCATTCGTGCCAGCCAGTAGACGGCAGCATCGGGGTCGCTTCCGCGCACGCTTTTGATAAAAGCCGAGATGATGTCGTAATGCATCTCTCCCTGTTTATCGTAGGCAAGTGGATTTTGTTGCAGGGTGGAGGTGACTATGCTGTCGTTGATTACCATTGGTGTGCCAAGTGGTGTTGACTGTTGCAGCAGATCAAGGATATTCAGCAACTTCCGGGCATCGCCCCCTGAAAATCGGAACAGGGCATCGGTCTGCTCGACACGCACGTCGGAGCTTTTTAGAATCTCGTCGGTGTTGATGGCACGGTCAAGCAGTGTGAGCAACTCGGGCTCTTCAAGCGATTTCAGCACGTAGACTTGCGCACGCGACAGCAGTGGGCGTATCACTTCGAACGAAGGGTTCTCGGTTGTCGCGCCGATCAGGGTGACCGTGCCGTTTTCCACCGCTCCGAGAAGGCTGTCCTGCTGCGACTTGCTGAAACGGTGTATTTCATCGATGAAGAGGATGGGACGCCCGGTGGAGAACATCCCCATAGCTTCGGACCGGCAGCGGTCAATCACTTCGCGCACATCCTTCACGCCTGATGTCACAGCGCTCAGAGTGAAGAACGGAGCCTTGGTGGCATTTGCCAGAATGCGGGCCAAAGTGGTTTTGCCCACACCTGGAGGTCCCCACAAGATGAACGAGCTGACGTTCCCTGTGGTGATCATACGGCGCAACACTCCGTTTTCGCCTACCAGATGGGTCTGGCCAACGTAGTCGTCGAGCGTTTTAGGGCGCAGCCGTTCGGCTAATGGTGCAAGCATATAGGAGTTTTGTTTGTCAGGACGAAAGAATGAGTAGGGAGGAGATGGTTTGTGTGTCAGGAGAGGCGCGCTCCGCGTAGATATTCCGCTGCGCTCATGCGACGTTTACCTGCCGGCTGGACTTCGGTTATTTCAAGGCAGCCCCCGTCGGAAGCGCGTGCAATCAGACGTCCGTCGGCCACCGTCAGACCGCAGTCTGATGTCAGGCCCACAGGGGCGTCAATAAATTGTGCCGAGAATATTTTCAAGGTCGTGCCATTGAAATCACACCATGCGGCCGGATATGGCGACAGTCCGCGGATAAGATTATAGATGCTGAGCACGGGCTTTTCCCAGTCGATGTGGCATGTGTCCTTGAATATCTTAGGTGCTGGAGTGGGTTCGCACGCGGACATCAGTTCCGATTGCGGAGTTGACGAAAGGTCGCCGGAAGCGATGCGCCCTATGGTATTGACCGTGAGGCGTGCGCCCAGTTCCATGAGGCGGTCGTGCACACTGCCTACATTCTCGTCAGGAGCGATGGCAATTTTCTCCTGCGAGATGATGTCGCCGGTATCGATTTCATGCTGCAGGAAAAATGTGGTGACGCCCGTTTCTGTTTCTCCGTTGATTACAGCCCAGTTTATCGGAGCCGCTCCCCTGTACTTTGGCAGAAGCGATGCATGGAGATTGAACGTTCCCATCGGCGGCATCTGCCATACCACCTCAGGAAGCATGCGGAACGCGATGACAACGAAAAGGTCGGCGTTCAGGTTGCGGAGTGCGTCAACAAACTCCTGATCCTTGAGTTTCACAGGTTGCAGCACCGGGATGCCGTGACTTACTGCATATTCCTTGACAGGCGACTGGTACATGTGGTGACCGCGGCCTGCCGGCTTGTCGGGCATTGTGACAACAGCCACTACATCGCAGCCCCCCTGAATCATGGCGTCGAGACTGGCCACGGCAAATTCAGGCGTGCCGAAAAAAACTATTCTTGGTTGCATTGATTTTCTGTTTTGTTTTCGGATGATAAATTGGTGGGTGCTGATTGGCTCAGCGCCGTCCACAGATTGTCGTCAGGAACAGGTGCTGTGACCGATATGAGTTTGTGGCTCACAGGATGCTCGAATTCTATGTGGCGGGCAATGAGCGATATTGACCCGTCTGGGTTGGAGCGCTTGTCACCGTATTTCAGGTCACCTTTTATCGGACAACCGATGGCCGAAAGCTGTACTCTGATCTGGTGTTTCCGGCCAGTCAGCAGTTCCACTTCAATGAGATGATAACGCTCGGTCGATGCCAGGAGTCTGTAGCGCAGGCGCGCTTCCTTGGCATTGGCCGAAGGACGTGTGGACGCATAGCTTTTGTTGTTGCGTTCGGTTGTGGTGATGTAATGCACCAGTTCGCCCGATTCCTGTGGCGGACGGTTGCGCGATATGGCCCAGTAGGTCTTGTGGATATTGCCGGTGCGGAACATTTCGTTAAGACGCGTAAGTGCCTTTGATGTCTTTGCAAATATCACCAGGCCGCCAACCGGACGGTCCAGCCGGTGAGCCACCCCACAGAACACATTGCCAGGCTTGGCATATTTCTCCTTGAGATACTGTGCCACTGTGTCGCAGAGGGGCGTGTCGCCGGTTTTATCGCCCTGCACAATCTCTCCGGGCTCTTTGTTTATGATTATTATGTGGTTATCTTCGTAGACAGGTGTCATTTCTTGGTCACGGCTTTGTGATATTCATTCCAAATTACAAATTTACTAATTTCCCCAGAAATAACGAACAGTCTGTTGCTGTGATGTGCATCCGGCCGATTCTCAGCGGACTATTTGCCAAAAGTGAATCTCAATCCGAGATTGAAATTAAAATTGAACGGTTTGTCTTTATATATGGTTTTTAGCGAAGTCCCGTCGTTGAAGTAATAACTGGCTCCCGGTTCGGCATAAAGGCCCATGGAGGGTGTTATGTTATACTGTAATCCGACAGAGGCATTGACAGACCACTGCAATGGCTTTTCGTTTAGATTTTGTGTCTCTTTCTTTTCTACTTGGTTGTTCAGAATGTATTCTTTCTTCAGTTTGCCCGACACGCATTTTTCTGCGAGCAAGCCGGAAGAGGCATACAATTCAAGCCCCTTCCATGATGCGATGTTGTATCTCAAATTTAGAGGAATGCCGACATAATGCAATGTTTGTTCGCCTGTGAAGTAATGGCTGTCGCTACCTTCGCGCATATCAGATGTGAGATTGGTATAAGTGACGCCACTCCCCACGCTGAAACGTTCAGTGATTTTGTAGGCGAATGAAACTCCTGCGCGAATGGGTAAACGGTACTTAATGTCGGTTTTGACTTCCTTGCCCTCGTTGTACAGAAGAATCCCGAGTATGGGACTATCTTCCCAATTAGAGTTATCCGGACCGATACCGGCAGCACTGACACTTCCGGTGGATTTCCTGTTGAAAACCGAACCTGCACCTCCTGCCATGAACAATTCACATGCGAATCTTCCGGAATTATTCCTGCCTGTATTAGCCTGAGCAATGTAATTGTTTGTTTTGGCTGTCCTGTTTCTATTATCATAGCGTTGTTGTTTGTGCTGATGCGCTTCGCGCATCTCATCGGATGTGTGTTTTTTTGTTGCCGTAAGGCTCTGCTCCGCTGCAGATAGTGTATCAGCCATCGTTTCAGTCGATGTCTGAACGATTGTAATGGCTTATGCCGACTGCATTTTTGCCGGTACCCTAAATGGTGTGCTTCCTGCGGAGGCAAGCCGATTTTCTTCCGATACAGCAGAAATGTTTTTTAATTGTTCTTTCTCTCCTGTGGCGGCAACCTTAACGTCCGCCGTGGTTAATGCGAAAGTAGGCACTTCTTTATCTTCTTTTGTTAAATAGCCTACAGAAAAAACGAGGACCACCATTGCCGCAACTGCCGTTTCCGTGCGCATCATGGCGCAGTTCAACTTCGTACGGATCTTCTGGATTACACCCGGTCAAAAGATTGATATGATGCTTGTTGTTTGGCATTCCCTATAGTGTGCGGATGCGCAATGTCAAATAACCGTCCTCTGCTATCGTCACCCAGTCCTTCACAATCTCGATGGCGTCGTTCCCGTATCGTTCATCGTTCTCTATACCAAGGTCGGGAACCGGCATTTTTGTCCGGATGCTGTCAATCCAGTTAATGTGTACACTGCGTGCATCACCACAATCCACTTCATCCGTATAATTCACCAAAGCCCTCACTTCCTTATCTCCGAACGGAGAGCTGTTCATATTCGACGGATACAAGCTGGTCGTGTTGTCCAGCTGCAAGGTAAATGCATCCCCATCCGTTGGCCGCACTGTTACTAATGCTGTTGGCTGCAACAGTGCTATATCGTCGTCATCATTTGTGCATGATGATAATGTGCCGCTCAGGAGTAAAGAACCAAAGACAAGAGTGGTCAATCCAAATTGTTTCATTGTTTTATGGAATTTTAATGTTGTTCTATGTCGGGAAATCCCGAATATTGTGAAATCTTGCTTCGTACATCATTTATTATCAAAAAAAAATCTTTGCATGAGTCCATCAGGTATTTGTACCTAATGAAAAACATGTACATGAGGTAAACAGAAAATAGCCGGTCCAAGGGGATGAACCGGCTACATATCCATAATTTTAAGTGTCAGATTTTTATTTGCTTTCAGCCAGGCTAATCACTACTCATTCATATGCATCAGTTCCATAACCACATTTCCTCCGGCGGAGAAAAGCAACAGATTCCCATTTGGCGAAATGCCGAAGCTGTTCACCTGTTCCAATGCCGTAAGAACATTCTGTTCAGTGGTCATATCCGGGCAGGCCATTCTGGTCGAGGCCAGATTGGAAATGGTAAGAGTATTTTTCTCTCCGTTTTTGAAGCCTCCTGAAATGCGGTTACATCCGGCAAAAGCGGATAGGCGGCTGTTATCCGTATCAAAGTTTATGAATGGAGCTTGGTCGGGAACGGAAATGTTCTCACCCAATACGGTGACGATACGCCACTTGCCCTTTATATCGGAAAGGGGAACTGTATGGAAGCGTCTCTCCATCTGCAAAAGAGGTTTGTTGTCCTTGTCGCAAAGTGCCATATGCTCGTTGTCCAAAGATTTGATACGCTCTACCGAATTTAATGCCTGGAGAATGCTTTGTTCCAATTC
>DBFWRP010000444.1:0-1303 GCA_048222005.1 Muribaculaceae bacterium
CACCAAATCCTCGGTAATCTGCTGGATATTACCGTTCTCATCTGCCGGAATCAGTTCCGGGCTGATGGGAGTATCCACAATATCGAGCAAGGTAGCACGTGAAGCATCGTCCATATCATGCTCTGCCACCCATTTCACCAAGTGCTTCACCAGAGTCTTGGGGACGCTGGCATTCACACCGTACATCGACATGTGATCGCCGTTGTAAGTGGCCCATCCTAAAGCAAGTTCCGAAAGGTCGCCCGTACCGATAACCATTCCCCAGGTCTGGTTGGCAATATCCATCAAGATTTGGGTACGCTCCCGTGCCTGCGCATTCTCGTAAACCACGTCGTGCACATGGACATCATGGTCTATGTCTTTGAAATGCTGTATGCAGGCCTCCTTGATACTGACTTCGCGGACAGTCACACCGAGGGAGTTCATCAGGTCGATGGCATTCGTGTAAGTACGGTCGGTCGTTCCGAATCCCGGCATGGTGACACCGACAATACCCTGGCGGGACCATCCCAACTTATCGAAAGTCTTTACGCAAACCAGCAGCGCCAGCGTAGAATCCAGTCCACCCGAAATGCCGATAACGGCACTCTTCGCTTTAGTATGCACCAGACGTTGCGCCAGTCCGGACACCTGGATGGAGAATACCTCCTCACAGCGTTCGTCCAACGCTATCCCCTGCGGAACAAATGGATGCGGTTCAAAAGTACGTGTTAGGTTCAAATCCCTGCTGTTGACATACTCCGTAGAGATTCGTACCGGAAGGGCCGAAACACAATTTGCATGGCAAGCCGCGAAGGTCGTATTCACCCGGCGCTCCGTACGCAAGTGTTCCACATCAATTTCACTGATGACCACCTGCCCTTCGAAAGAGAAGCGTTCGTTTGCCGCCAGCAGAGTCCCGTTCTCATAAATCAGTCCGTTGCCGGCAAACACCACATCCGTAGTGGATTCTCCGAAACCGCATGAGCTGAATACATAACCGGCAATGCATCGTGCCGACTGCTGGCTGATGAGCGAGCGCAGATAATTGTGCTTGCCGATACCTTCATTGTCGGCCGAAAGATTGAACAAGATTTCCGCACCTTGCAGCGCCAGCGTGGAGCTGGGCGGTATGGGTGCCCACAAGTCCTCGCATATCTCCACTCCGAAAGTGGTATCCGCCGTTTCGAACAGCAGGTCTCTCCCCATCGGAATAATCTGCCCGCAAAGGCGCACACTGTTTTCTGCCACATCACATGCGGAAGTAAACCAGCGCTTCTCATAAAACTCCTTATAATTGGGAAGATAAGTCTTCGGGACAACG
>DBFWRP010000445.1:0-1410 GCA_048222005.1 Muribaculaceae bacterium
TCCAGTTGGTGCCGAACTCGAACTCGAGGACGAGGCCCGTTGCCACGCCGATGGCGAAGTTGATGCCGAAAAGGGTCATCCAAAACTTGGTGGCCTTGAGCCACGCCTGGTCTTTGCGCCGGATATAGATGCTCTCCATGATGGCCACTATCAGGGCCAGACCGAGCGTCAGCGGCACGAACAGCCAGTGATACACGGCCGTCAGGGCGAACTGCCACCGCGACCAGTCTACTACTGTGATTAAGTCTTGCATATAGCCTGTGATTTTTTAGACTGAGAAATTCGGTTATCGGTTGTCGGGATGGGAGAGATGAGTGCGCACGGCCTGTGCGCGGTCCGCGTCGTTGTCGTAGTCGCGCCTCAGCAGGTCGGGGAAGAAGAAGATCTTCAGCACCACGAAGAAAATGAATAGCTTTATCAGAATCAGCAACCACAGCTTGCGGCCGAGAGGCGACAGGTTGCGGAAGCCGTCGTAATAGAAGCGCCACACGCGCATAGGCCAGGATGATTTCGCATCCCTGGCCTGCGTGGCGGTGGCTATGTGGCGTGGCTGAGTCTCCATATCGATGTCCGTGTCAAAAACACCTGCGCCGCAAAGATAGTTATTCTCAGTGAAAAAACCTTAGTTTTCGTAAACAAAAATCGATGGTTGGTCCATTTTTCCCTTTCGGGGCTTGGTAATCAGGGTGAAAAATTCGTACCTTTGCGGAAACAACATGCCACATACGAACAATAAAACCGACACTATGAATAGATTATGCCTCAACTCACGCGACGAGCTGATAGTGATCCGGCTCGACCAGGTGGCCTACCTGGAGTCGAACGGCAACTACTCCAACGTGGTGATGATAGGCGGCACCAAGATCATGCTCACCTTCGGGCTGGGCAAGATGGAGCAGTTCATCACCAATAGCTTCCGCGACACCGGCCGCAGCTACTTCGTTCGCCTGGGCCGCAAGTTCATCATCAACCAAAAGTACCTATTCCAGATCAGCGTGCCCCGCCAGCGCCTGGTGCTCAGCGACATGGCCGGGCACAGCTACACGCTGTCCGTGTCCAAGAACCTGCTCAGGAACTACAAGGAGCTAATGCGCTCCGGATTCGAGCGCAAGAAGACTGCTCCCGAACCCGAAGCCGAATAAAACGACAACGTCTAACCTAAACACTATTATAATGAAAAAGCTAATTCTGCTACTCATATCCGCAGTGGTGTGCATCGCCGCCAACGCCCGCACTTTCGCCCTATGCACCGCCATCAGCTCCTACGAGCGCCAGGACCTCAACCCCCTCACCCAGAGTACCAAGGACGCCAAGTCCCTGGCCGCCATCCTCAAGAGTCAGTCAAAGGACGTCTCGCTGATCACCGGCAAGAACGCCAACGAGGCCAACGTCAAGGCCGCGCTCAAGAAG
>DBFWRP010000446.1:0-3553 GCA_048222005.1 Muribaculaceae bacterium
CTCAGGTGACCGTGACCCCCTATCTCTGCTTCGAGGGACGTGAAGAGGCATCGCAGCCCTATTCGTTCCAGGGAGAGAAGGTGCGCGGCAACAATCCCGTGATCAGCTATGAGAACGGCGGCACAGTGACCATCCCCGTGATGTACAACTACAACCCCGACATGATGAAGAGCGAGCTTGAGCTGGCTTTCGACGTGCGTCAGGGCAACAAGCAGTATGTGCTCCCGCGCGTTAAGGTTGCCGACGGCGTTGTGGCCACATCGGCATTGGCCGACGCCTCGACAGTGACACCAGCCATGGCTCACGACAAGTTCCAGCGCATCATCAACGAAAAATACAACGCCGACATCCATTTCCTCATCAATCAGGCCAACATCCGCGACGGCCAACTGAAGTCGGAGCAGATGCTCGCCTTCAATCAGGAACTCCTGGATGCAAACGCCGCGCCCAACCGCGAAATCGAGGAAATCAACATCTCGTCGTATGCTTCGCCCGAAGGTTCGCTCGACCTGAACACCCGTCTGGCAGAAAGCCGCGAAAAGAACACTCAGGCTTACCTGACCAACAAGCTCAAGAAGGACAAAATCACCGAGTTCGGCGAGCTCACCGCCAACTTCACCCCCGAGGACTGGGAAGGATTCCAAAACCTTGTGTCGAAGAGCAACATCCAGGACAAGGAACTTATCCTCAGCGTGCTGTCGATGTACAAGGATCCCGAGCAGCGCGAAAAGGAGATCCGCAACCTCTCAAGCATTTTCGACCAGCTGGCCGACCAGATTCTGCCCCAGCTGCGCAAGAGCCGCATCACAGCCTCAATCAACGTGATCGGCAAGAGCGACAAGGAAATCATGGACCTGGCACAGAGCAATCCGCGCGCACTCAATGTGGATGAACTGCTTTATGCCGCCACCCTCACCGACAACAACGGCGAGAAGATGAAACTCTACGAGACAGCCACCCAGATTTATCCTAACGACTACCGTACGTTCAACGACCTGGGTCTCACCCAGTATGTTGCCGGCGACATCGAGGCTGCCAAATCGAATTTCGCACGTGCCAGCCGTCTGGCCCCCAACGCCGCCGAGCCGCAGATGAACCTCGGCCTCATTTCGCTCCTCAACAAGGATTACCGTCAGGCCAACCAGAAGTTCGGTGCAGCCGCAGGTCTGGATGAGCTTAACGACGCCATGGGCACTTATTACCTGATGACCGGCGACGCCTCGGCTGCCGTAAAGGCCTTCGGCAATGCCAAGACCAACAATGCCGCCCTCGCCCAGATTCTTGCCAAGGACTACAGCAAGGCGAAATCGACCCTCGCATCGGTGAGCGCACCCAACGCAATGACATACTACCTGACCGCCGTTCTTGGCGCCCGCACCAACAACGACACAATGGTTAACAACAACCTGCGTCAGGCCGTGAAACTTGACCCCTCGCTTGCCGCCAAGGCCGCTAAGGACCTCGAGTTCCGCAACTTCAACACATCGGTCATCCTCTGATTTTCCAGGAGAGCCGTACACACACACGGATATTTGTAAATGACCCGTACAACACGACCTAAAAACAGAGCCGCACGCCAACCGCAAAGACGGAAGCGTGCGGCTTCCGCATCAAAAGCCCCGCAACCGCAGCGTGTGGCGGCCCTGCTGGCCCTGGCCGTAGTGGCCGTGGTGGTGTGGCTTGTGGCATCCGCACGTCCCGCCTCCCAGAGCGCCGCAGTCAATCCCGAAGGGAGCCTGCTCAACGTTGTGACAAACCCGGCTCTGCCGGAAGAGATGCTGGAACGCGAAGGTATGACCATCTCCTTCAATCCGCAGACCCACCAGCCCAACTGGGTGGCATGGGAGCTGCTGGCCTCGGAAACCACCGGAAGCCAGACCCGCAAGGACGCACAGTTCGCACCCGACCCGGACGTCAAGGCAACGGCATACCCGTCGGACTACACCAATTCGGGCTTCGACCGCGGACATATGGCGCCTGCCGGCGACATGAAATGGAGTCCGCAGGCAATGCAGGAATCATTTTACATGACCAACATATGCCCGCAGGCCGGCGAGCTGAACCGCGGCACATGGAACAGGCTTGAAGAGAAATGCAGGCAGAAAGCCGTGGCCGACAGTGCCGTCATCATCGTGTGCGGCCCGATCTTCGAACAGGGAGAGGCGGTGCAACGCATCGGCCAGACAGGCGTGGCCGTGCCCAGGCGATTCTTCAAAGTGGTGCTCTCTCCCTACACCGATCCACCCACGGCGATAGGGTTCATACTGCCTAACGGACGTGTGGCAGGCGGCATGCAGACACACGCCGTCAGCGTGGATTCGGTGGAAGCTGTCACAGGCCACAACTTTTTCACCCAGCTGCCGCCGGAGACCGAAGCCGCCGTGGAGGCACAATGCAACTTCAACCGCTGGAGCCGCGTGAAACGCCGCTGAGACTACCTCGAATAATTTAGCGGCCATTATAGAATCCATACACTCATTATAATTATCAGATTATTCCGAAACAGACATGTCGACAATCTGCGCCATATCAACTCCGCATGGCATCGGAGGCATAGCCGTAATCCGCGTGAGCGGTGATGAGGCAATCAGCATAGCAAACTGCTTATGGAAGGGTAAAAACCTTGAGCAGACGCCATCGCACACCGCGCACCTGGGCGTTCTGGTTGACCCCGCCAGCGGCGAACGGCTTGACGAAGCCGTGGCAACGGTGTTCCGCGCACCGGCCTCGTTTACAGGCGAGGATGTAGTGGAACTGTCGGTACACGGTTCGCAATGGATTCAGAACGAGCTTGTAAACATGCTGATACGCAACGGTTGCAAACTGGCCGATGCGGGAGAATTCACACGCCGCGCCTTTGCCAACGGCAAGCTCGACCTGGCCGAGGCAGAAGCCGTGGCCGACGTGATTGCCGCCACCTCGCGCGCATCGAACCGGCTGGCACAGCAGCAGATGCGCGGACAATTTTCGGCGCAGCTCGGCACGCTCCACGACAGCATGCTCGAACTGGCATCGCTACTCGAGCTGGAACTTGATTTCTCGGAAGAGGATGTGGAGTTTGCCGACCGGCGCAAACTGCTCGACATAGCCGAAACAACCCTCAGAACAGTCGATTCGCTCGCGGCATCGTTCGCCACAGGCGACGCCATCCGCCGCGGAGTGCCCACCGCCATAGTGGGAGCGCCCAACGCAGGCAAATCGTCGGTGCTCAACCAGCTCATCGGCGATGACCGCGCCATTGTCAGCGACATTCCAGGCACCACACGCGACACCATCGAGGACACAGCCGACATGGGCGGAATAACATTCCGCTTTATCGACACGGCCGGCCTCCGAAACACATCCGACACCATCGAAAACCTCGGCATCGAACGCTCCATAGCCGCCATACGCCGGGCCAGAATCGTACTGTGGGTAATCGACGCCCGGTGGGCATCCGAAAAGCCCGAAGAACTGGGCACCATCGCCGGCACCATCGTCCGCGAACTCCCCGCCGATGCCCGCGCCGTGGCTGTGCTCAACAAAACCGACCTCATCGGCAATGAGGAACAAC
>DBFWRP010000447.1:0-2015 GCA_048222005.1 Muribaculaceae bacterium
CACTGACCCCACGAAGGTCAGCCGCATGCCCCTGTGGCTGACAATCACCACAGCCATCATAGGATTCGGACTGCTCTGCCTTCAAGGGGCCATATTCTCCCACGGCAGCATGTCGATGGACAGCTGGTCATATCTCACCTCGTGGTGGAACTTCCAGAAAGGGGTCATCGATCCTGCGAGGCCCCCGGTCTATTCTGCAATCGTCGGGCTGCTTTGCGACGCGGTGACACTTGGTTACACCCAGATATTGATGCCCTGCATCCAATGGACGGCCTACACGGCGTCGCTCCAGCTGGTATGGATAATCAACAGCTGGTTCAAAGTCCCGAAGACAATCAACGCCATCGCGATCCTGTCTATGTTGCTGATTCCCGGTTTTTGGATTTTCAACGACATACTTATGGCCGAGTCGCTGTCACTCAGCGGCTTTGTACTGTTGACATGGCTCACAGGGCGTTACCTGCTCTCCCGCCGAAAAACATACCTTGTGTCTTCCGCAGTGACGCTGCTGTTGCTGGTGTTCACCAAACCGATGTTCATATTCCTCATACCGATAATGGCGGTCGTATGGGGTTATGCGAGCTGGAAAAACCGAGGCAGAATGCTCACCACAGCCATCTCACTGCTGACGGTCACAGGTCTCCTGCTCGGCTATGCCGCGTGGATGAAACAATCATACGGGGTGTTCGCCCTCGCAATCGCCTCCACCCATAACAAATACTGCTGCCTGAGGGCCGACGGAGCCATACTCCCCGAGGATATCAAGAATCCCGTGACACGGGAGAAGTATCTCGAATTTTACCGCCAAGACCCGGGTGTGCAGAATCCCGACAACCGTTACATGATGGAGGTATATGTGTTCACCTGGCCCGAAGTGAAAGAGATAGTCGAGACCGCGACGGAAAAACATCCGCACGCCGAGCTCGAAGGCCTGGCTTACCGATTCAAGACCTCGATGATACACAGCCAGTTTTTCTTTTACCTATATGGTTATGACGAAAAGACCGACCGCCTTTGCAAAGAGTGGAACGGCCTGACCGAGAACTATGACGACGGCTACATATTCCCGTTCCACAACTACCTTTGGTTTCCCATATGGGTGACAGCCGTGATATGGCTTGCGTTCAGCGCCATCTGGATACGCCGCTGGATAATCTCCCGCCATTTCCCGGCAATGGCATTCCTCGTATCGGCATCGATCTCCGTCTGCTACCTGACGGCATTGGTCGGCGCCCAGGATCTATGGGGCCGGATAATGACCCCGGTCACCCCATTGATACCTGTGATGGCCGCCAGTGTGCTCACAATCTGCATTGACCATTTTCGTAACACATCCCTCCGCCAATGACCACCGCAACACGCCACCCTATTCCAAAATCTACCGTAACTCACTATGATACAAAGAATTGGATAGGGGGGGTAAAACCAATGCCCCTATGGCTGACCATCACGACCATTCTGATAGGAAGTGTGTGTTGCGTCTGGCAATTCATAATTTTCTCAAAGGGGAGCACCTTTATGGACGGCTATTCATATTTCGATGCCTGGGAAACTATAAAAGGGCTTCACACCGACACATTGCGAACACCCGTGTATGCCATTTTCGTAGGATTGCTGAAAGAGATCTTCGGGAAAGAGACGGCATTGAGAATTATCCCTGTGACACAATGGATGATTTACATATTATCCATGCAACTGATGTGGCATATCAACCTCCAGCTTGGCATACGCCGCGGCTTGAATGTCACTATCATATTACTGCTCATGCTGATTCCGGGGTTTTGGTGCTTCAACAATATCACAATGTCCGAGAGTTTCTCGACCTGCGGCATGATTCTGCTCACATGGTTATCGATAAAGTACCGCACGACATCCCACACGGCCTACCTCATCGCCTCCGGTGTCACGGTGACATTACTCATCTTCACCAAACCCATGTTTGTTTTTCTGCTGCCATTAATGGCCATATTCTGGATCGTCATTTCCCGCAAAAACACCACACAGCTACTTTGGTC
>DBFWRP010000448.1:0-3099 GCA_048222005.1 Muribaculaceae bacterium
GGTATGCCCGTCACATGTATTACCCCGGTTCAGGGCAATACAACTGGCACGTTGCCCATTACGACAACCCTAAGAACTTCGGCCTCAAGGACCTATGCAACGAATGGAAAGCTGAGAACTGGAACCCAAAAGAACTGGTGGAACTTTACAAAAGCGTGGGCGCACGCTATTTCATGGTTCTTGCCAATCATCATGACAACATGGACCTTTGGGACAGCCCCTACCAGGAATGGAATTCCACCAAAATCGGCCCGCATCGCGACATAGTGGGCGAATGGGCCGAGGCATGCCGCGAAGCCGGAATGCACCTTGGCGTAAGCGTTCACGCGAGCCACGCATGGACATGGCTTGAACCGTCGCAGGCCTACGACGGGACCCTGACAAAGGAGGATGGCTACACCCTTAACCCCGACGGCACGGAGAAATGGTGGAAAGGCCTCGACCCGCAGGAGCTCTATGCACAGAACCATCCGCACAGCACCGGATGGTCCAATTCGGGAACCATCCACTCGCAGTGGGACTGGGGCAACGGAGCCTCGCTTCCCTCCGACCAATACAAGCAAAAACTGATGAACCGCACCCTGCAGCTTGTCAACGACTATGCCCCAGACATGATCTACTTCGACGACACCGTGCTCCCCTTCTATGGATGCGATGACAACTGGGGCACGGATTTCCTGTCAAGCTATTACAACTTCAGCGCAAGACGCACCGGAGGCGATGCCGAAGTAGTGGTCACCGGCAAGCAGCTGCTGCCGCTACACAAGAAAGCCATGCTGTGGGACGTGGAACGAGGCATCCCCGACCGTATGCAGCAGGAGTATTGGCAGACGTGCACCTGCATCGGCGACTGGCATTACAGCCAGGCCACATACAACAATAACGGCTACAAAAGCGGCGCCACGGTGATACGCATGCTCATGGATGTGATCAGCAAAAACGGCAATCTGCTGCTAAGCGTTCCGGTGAAAGGCGACGGCACCATCGACGAGAAAGAACGGAAAATCCTTGCCGATATCAAAGCCTGGCTGGATGTAAATTCGGAGGCCGTCTATGGCACACATGTCTGGAAAACATTTGGTGAAGGGCCTTTGGCCGATGCAGCCAATCCCATGAATGCCCAGGGATTCAACGAGGGCCTCAACTACACATCCTCCGACATCAGGTTTGTGGAGAAAAACGGTGTGATTTATGCCACCGTCATGTCATGGCCCGAAGCCGGCGAATACACCATCAAATCCTTTTCGCCCGTTTCCGACTACTACAGCGGCAACGTCACCGGTGTCTCGCTGGTAGGGTATGGAGCGCTTCCGTACCGGCAGGATGCATCGGGTCTGACAGTGACATTCCCGGACGAACAGCTCAATCAGATTGCACCGGTATTGGCTATCACAACCGACAACGCCGACATCTCCACCGCAGAGCGACTTGCCACAATGATTGACATCGTGGAGACTTTCCTGACCGAAGTGCAGACACGGGGAAGCTATTACAACACCGGCCTGTTCGACCTCGCCCAGGTTGCCGCACTCCAGCGAGAACTCGACAGTGCCAAGGAAAACGAAAACACGGAAGCGGCCTTCAGGCAGCTTCGTCAAGCCTACGGAACATTCACAAAAGACGCACTCATCAAAGGCGCCGACATCGCTTCTACCGCAATGCCAGGCACCGACATAACCACAGACTCCTTCGGCGAGGCAAGCAACTTCGCGCGCACCGGTTCCCGCACCCGTTTCGGCAAACCTGAGAAATGGACCGTAGAAAACTTCAGTATTCCTCAGGGAAGTTCCGGGACAAAGGAGGGTCTTGACTCTTATTCAGGCCGTGAGGCCCTGATGCTCGGCATCTGGAATGACCGTGACCGCAATCAGGAAGGGAATCTGGAAAATGCCCGTATCTATCAGAAAATCACCCTTCCGAAAGGACTGTATTTCTTCGGCGGCTCATACAACACCACCTACAACATCACCTCTGATGCCTACATGTTTGTTGCAGCCGAAACCCTCCCGACTGCCGAAATTCCTTTGAAAGCCATGGCATCCCGCAAGATTGCGGAATGCAGCGAAAACACGAATGAATTCAGCGGGCTCTACTTCCTTCTGCCCGAAGAAACCGAAATAGCGATAGGATGGCAGGCCGACCTTGCCCACGGCAACGACACTCAGGAATTCAGGGTGGAGAAGGTGGCGCTGCTGCAATTGGAGGAAATAAGCCAGGCCGACCTTGACGAATTGCGTGCTACGATAAAGACATTCCTCGGGGAGCTTGAACGCAACAACCGCATCAACGGGAATACAGGGTCGTTCACACGCGGAGACTTTGACCACATGACCGAAGTGCTGAAAAGTACGGATGTTCCCTCCTCTGCGGCCGACATCACATCAATCTATTTTCCACTCAAATTTGAATGGGAGCGATTCCTCATGTCGCAAAACCCATTCAGCGCACCGCAAAAGGAATATGCCGCCGACCTCACGACGGAGAAACTGATCGAGAGTGCAAATTTTACTCCGGCAGAAAACACCGCCACACGATTTGCAACACCGAAGCACTGGACTGTGGAAAACTTCTCGATACCGAACGGCGAAGAGGGTACCAAAAGCGGCCTCGACAGCTATTCCAACGGCTACGCCCTGATGCTCGGTGTATGGGAAGACCGCAACCGCAATCAGGAAGGGAGCCTGGAGAACGCACGTATTTACCGCAAAATATACCTCGACAAAGGTGAGTATTATTTCGGGGCAAGATACAACGCCCTGTACAACCTCCACGAGGCTTATACTTTCGTGATGCCTGCACTGACCACAACCGCAGCCATCCCATCCGGCGCAATCGCCCATGCAAAAATCGGGGACGCTGCTCTTGACAACGAATTCTACGGCCTCCACTTCTCAGTGGCAGAACCGGGCGAATATTATCTCGGATGGCAGGCCGACCTGCTTCATGGCGCAAGCTGTCAGGAATTCAGAGCTGAGGAACTCATGCTGCTGGGCAACACGGACCTCTCGGGGGTGGATGAATGCGCAGTGCCTGACACACCGGGAATCAGAATCTGCACCGATTCCGTTGTGACCGCCGTCCCCACCCTGATATCCATCT
>DBFWRP010000449.1:0-1931 GCA_048222005.1 Muribaculaceae bacterium
GGCTCTCTGTTCGACGCTACCCAGACCATGGTCGCTAAGATCGACGACGACACCTATCAGGTTCAGGTCGTGTCTTGGTACGACAACGAGAACTCCTACACCTCTCAGATGGTCCGTACCATCAAGTACTTCGCTGAGAACTGCTAATCACAGCTCTACGCTCAAAAGTGCTTGAGGTGCCCTGCTGAATAGGCGGGAAACCTAATCCGTGAGTTTGACACCCTTCCTTCTGCGGTACGCCGCAGGGGAAGGGTGTTTTTGTTTGTCGATACTTGCCACCTCATCCGCTTCATGATACAATAAAGTCAATACCGCAGTTTATTGCATTTGTGTCGTAGGAGCGAAAGCCATGAAAGCATTCGAAAAACTGAACATCGCTGTCGCGGGTACGGGCTACGTCGGCCTGTCCATTGCTGTCCTGCTGAGCCAGCACCACCATGTCACGGCTGTTGACATCGTGCCGGAAAAGGTGGAGCTCATCAACCAGAAAAAATCGCCCATTCAGGACGACTACATCGAAAAATACCTCGCCGAGAAAAATCTCGACCTGACGGCTACGCTGGATGGGGAGACGGCCTATCGGAACGCTGACTTTGTGATCATCGCGGCCCCCACCAACTACGACAGCCGGAAGAATTTCTTCGATACCTCAGCGGTGGAGGCGGTCATCCGGCTGGTGATGAAGGTGAATCCCGAGGCTGTCATGGTCATCAAGTCCACCATCCCGGTGGGCTTCACGGCCAGTGTCCGTGAAAAGTATCAGTGCAGGAATATCATCTTCAGCCCGGAGTTCCTGCGGGAGTCCAAGGCACTATACGATAATCTCTACCCGAGCCGCATCATCGTAGGTACGGATATGCAGGATGAGCGCCTCGTGGAGGCGGCACACACCTTTGCCTATTTGTTACAGGAAGGTGCTGTCAAAGAGAATATCGACACCCTCTTCATGGGCTTCACCGAGGCCGAGGCGGTCAAGCTGTTCGCTAACACCTATCTGGCCCTCCGCGTTTCCTTCTTCAATGAACTGGACACCTACGCCGAGATGAAGGGGCTTGATACCCGGCATATCATCGAGGGCGTCTGCCTCGACCCTCGCATTGGCACACATTATAATAATCCCAGCTTTGGTTACGGCGGCTACTGCCTGCCGAAAGATACCAAGCAGCTCCTCGCCAACTACGAGGATGTGCCGGAAAACCTCATCGAGGCCATCGTGGAGTCCAACCGCACCCGCAAAGATTTCATTGCAGACCGGGTGCTCCAGATGGCGGGCTACTACAGCTACGGGGAAGAGAACGAGTATAACGCGGCGGACGAGAAGCCCTGTGTCATCGGCGTCTACCGCCTGACCATGAAGGCCAACTCCGACAACTTCCGTCAGTCTTCCATTCAGGGCGTTATGAAGCGTATCAAGGCCAAGGGCGCGACAGTTATCATCTATGAGCCGACTTTGGAGAATGGCACTACCTTCTTCGGCAGCGAAGTGGTGAACGATCTGGACGTTTTCAAAAAGCGCAGCCAGGCCATCATCGCTAACCGCTACGACAGCTGTCTGGATGATGTACAGGACAAAGTCTACACCCGCGACCTGTTCCGTCGGGACTAAAGTTGATCGTTTTAAGCGCCGCAGGAGGGGAGACCGCCTGCGGCGTTTTGGCAGCCGGGCCGGACTACTGTCAAAATAGACACAATTCCCGAATATCACGGGAAAAGTTTGTTAATAAATTATCCATCCCCCGTCCTTGCAATACACACATATTTTGTTTATAATAGTGTCATAGGGGCTAAGACCCCGAGAGTGAGCGAAATTCGATTCCGAAGAACGAATTGAGAGGAGAATAATCACTATGGGTTTAGGTAAAAAGACGATCGACGATCAGAACTACTGCGGCAAGAAGGTCCTTGTCCGCTGCGATTTCAACGTCCCCATG